>JBARIB010000249.1:0-19877 GCA_049799535.1 Allostellaceae bacterium
TCGCAGGTGGGCGCGACCTGCAGTTCACGCAGCCGCCCGCCCCAGATCAGCTGCTGCGTTTGCGCGAAGAATTCGATCTCCCGAATCCCACCCCGCCCGGTCTTGAGATCGTGCCCTTCGACCGCAATTCGCGAACCGCCGCGATATGCATTGATCTGCCGCTTGATCGAGTGGATGTCCTGGATAGCGGCGAAATCGAGATTCTTTCGCCAGATGAAAGGCCGTAGCTCGCGCAAGAAATTTTCGCCGGCTGTCCGGTCGCCGGCGACCGGGCGGGCTTTGATCAGCGCCGCGCGCTCCCAATTTTGCCCGACGCTCTCGTAGTAGGTCAGCGCAGCCGCCACCGACATCGCCAGCGGCGTCGAGCCAGGGTCCGGCCGGAGCCGAAGGTCGGTGCGGAAGACATAGCCGTCCCCGGTGTACTCCTCGAGGATACGCACGAGGTCGCGCGTGAGGCGCACGAAGAGTGTTTGGATGCGGTCGCGCGCGGTCGGCTGCGCCACCGCCGGGTCGTAAAGAATTATCAGGTCAATATCGCTCGAATAATTAAGCTCGTTTGCACCCAGCTTGCCCATGCCGAGCACGATCAGCCCGCTGCCCTGCTCGGGATCTTCCGCAGCAGGGATCTTGACAAGGCCTTTGTGCGCCGCTTCCCGCAGGAGATGGCGGACAGCGGCGCGCAGAGCAGCTTCGGCAAAGCGGCTGAGAGCGCCGGTCTGTTGCTCGAGCGACCAAGCTCCTGCAAGCTCGGCTACGGCGGCGACCAGCGCAACCCGCCGCTTGGCAATGCGCAGGCGCCGCATCAGCGCTGCCGTACCCTCGCCAAGATCATCGGTATCCTCGATCTCGGCGGCGATTTCGGAAAACAGGGGGTCGGCCCCCTCCTCGACAAGACGGGTCAAGAAGGGCCATTCTTTGATCGCAACGCTGCTCAGGAAGGGGCTGTTGCCGAAAATCGACGCGAGCAGGCGTTTGCCGGGGGATACTGTGCTCCAGCCGCACGCAAGCTCGGCAGCGGGGTTGTCCCGGGCGAGGGAGAGCGCCTCGTCCCAGCCAGCGAAGCCCAGCGCTAGCTGCCGCGGGTCGGCCGGTTCCGGCAATCCGTCACCTTGGGGGGAGAGGTGGGATAAAAGTTTCATCCGGTGAGCCTCGCCGGCGCGCGGACGCTGGTGGGGCGGATATGTCGGGTCGCAGCGCGGCCGGCTCAAGGCATAAAGCGGCGTGCGGCGATGCCGTCGCGTCAGAACCCAATGACGGCCTCGGCGATCGGCGGCGAACCCACCGAAAACGCTGGCGCATTCATCGCCTTCTTCTGTGGTCGGGCAGCTTTGCAGCGGCGCTGACTTTTATATTCGGGTTCCTCCTGTGGCGCCTGATGCAGGGCCCGATCGATCTCGACCGGCTGACGCCGTTCGTGCAGCAGCTCCTCAACCGCTCCGGCGGCGGCATGCAAGTGGTCATTTCTGGCGCGCGCCTCGGGATCGACCGCGCGACTCATCAACTCGATCTGCGGCTCAAAGGCGTGCGGCTTACGCAGCCAGACGGCCAGCCTCTCGCCACTCTCCCGGATCTGTCGGCGAGCTTCAGCCTGAGGTCTATCCTGCTCGGCAGCATGGCGCCAACGCGGATTGTCATTGAGCGCCCGGTCGTGCGCGTCGTGCGCGACGAGGCCGGGGCAGTGCGTTTCGGCTTTGGCGATCAGGGGACCGAGGGGCCGAGTTTAACACCCGAAATTCTCGAAGGGCTGGGTGCTCCTCTGAAGCCTAACGCGCCTTTCGCGCTATTGCGGCGGTTCGTGATTCGCGACGCGACGCTCGTGCTCGACGATCGCCAAACCGGCCGCCGGTGGCAGGCCAACCGGGTCGACACCTCAATTAAGCGCGAGTTTACAGGGTTTGCCGGCGATCTGTCTCTGGCATTGCCAATCGGGAGCAGCAGACCCGAGTTCCACGCACGCTTTCGCTATGTGGCCGGCCAACGCACCCTCGATCTCGTCCTTGAAATGGGCGCGGTCGAACCCGCGGCGTTGGCTCCGCTCTCGCCCGAACTCGCCCCGCTCACCCTCGCCAATTTCCTGGTCTCAGGAACGCTTGCGACGCGGCTGAACCTCGCGGGGGCTACGCGGGAGGGTGTGCGCCTCGATCTCTACTTCGGCAAGGGCTCGATTCGCAGCGACTTGCTGCCGGAGGGCTCGATTGCACTGCAGCAGGGTCTGCTTCGAGCCGTCTACGCCCCCGAAAGCAATGAGCTGCGGCTTGCCAAGCTCGATTTCGACCTCGGCGGCGGTTCCGCGTTGACGGTCACCGGCAATCTCGAAGGGATCACATCCGCGATGATCGCTGGCGCCGATCCAGCGCCTTCTTCACTGCGCGGCAAGCTCGGGATCGTTCTGTCCGACGTTCCAGTTGCCAAATTCGAGAGCCTGTGGCCGCCCGGCCTCAGCCGCGGTGGCCGGCGCTGGGTTCTGGCCAATGTTCATGATGGCGTTCTCGACCTGGCCGCTGTCCAGCTCGATCTCGAAGTCGATCCGGCGACGCGCTCGGCGGAGGTCGTCTCGGCGCACGGAACAATGCGCTATCATAATGCGACAATCAGCTATTTTCAGAGGTTAGAGCCGGCTCGCAAAGTCAGCGGGACCGCGACACTCAACGACAAGCGTCTCGTCTTCACACCAACCAGTGGGTCCGTCAAATCCGTCCACATTACCGGCGGCGCATTGCAGATTACCGATCTCGGAGCCCCGGTGGAATGGCTCACGGTTGACCTGACTGCCGCCGGACCGATCCAAGACGTTCTCGAGACTATCAACGCCAAACCGCTGCGCTACGCCCACGACATCGGGCTCGATCCGGCGCAGGTGGCCGGCCAGACCGAGGCCAACTTACATTTCAAGTTGCCGCTGCTGCAGGCCCTCAAACTCGCTCAGATCCAATACGGCGTGAAGGCGAAGCTGACCGGCGCCGCGATCACAGATGTCGCGATGAATCGCAACTTGACCGATGGCGACTTCGCTTTGGAGATCACCCATCCTGGCGCCCACCTGCGCGGGACCTCGCGCTTCGATGGCGTTCCGCTGACTATCGATGCGAATTTGTTTTTTAAACCGAGCGAAGGGGCGCGGGCGCGTTATCGTGTCGGGCTGACGCTAGACGACGAGCAGCGCCACCGGCTCGCCCTCGACTTTTTGCCCGGCCGGGTAGCCGGACCGGTCGGAATAGATCTGACCTATTGGGCCATCGATACGGCGCATGCCGAAGCCGAAGCGCTCGTCGATTTGCGGACCGCCGCTCTCAGCGTCGCGGAAGCAGGTTGGAGAAAGCCCCCGGGTGCGCCCGCTACCGCGCGGCTGCATTTGGACCTGAGCAACGACAAGATCACAAGGCTGAGGGAGATCGAAGCGAAAGCGGCCGGGCTTTACGGCAAGTTCGCGCTGGCGTTCGAGCCCGGTACCGACCGGATTAATCGGGTCGACATCTACCGTCTGGTGCTCCCGAACGACGATGTTGCCGGGTCTGTTGCACGTCGGCGGGAGGGCGGCTGGCATTTGGATCTCCACGGCCCGATCCTCGACCTTTCCCACTGGATCAAGGATCTCGGTAAGGGGTCTCAGCAACAAGCGATTGCAGAAGCGCCACTGCAAATAGATGCGCAGCTCGGCCGCGTGATGCTCGGACCGCAGCGCGAACTCCACGATGTCGCGGCACGGCTGTTGCTGGCAGGGACCGATTGGCGGACGGCGCAGATCGGCGCTCAGTTTCCGAATGGCCATCAGCTCAGCTTGCAATTCGGAAAGGAGTGGGGAAAGCGCAGCCTTACTTTCCGCTCCGAGGACCTGGGCGAGACGCTGAGGCTTCTTGATGTATCAGACAATATTCTCGGCGGTAAGGTCACCATTGCCGGCCAGGTTTCGGAACTGGACGGCAGGGAAGTTATCGGCGGCCATATCGAAGGTCAGGACTACAGCCTGATCCGCGCACCAGTGTTCGCGCGCATCCTGTCATTGCCCTCGTTTAGCGGTGTCGGGAGCATGCTCGCCGGCTCGGGAATTCCGTTCAGCACACTGCGCGGCGATTTTGCCTACAGAGACAACCATCTCAAGCTCGAAAATATTCTCGCTTATGGCGGTGCGATTGGTGTCACGGGCAATGGCGTTGTGGACGTTGGAAGGGATCGGCTCGATCTGCAAGGCACGATCGTGCCCGCCTATGCGCTGAATTCGATCATCGGCAACATTCCGGTCATCGGGTCGCTGCTGGTCGGCGGCGAAGGGCAGGGCTTGTTCGCCGCCAATTACCATGTCACCGGATCGGGCGCCGATCCGCAAGTATCGGTCAATCCGCTGAGCGCTCTGGCTCCCGGTTTCCTGAGGCGGCTGTTCCAGCCCAATTTCGGCAGGTCTCCCCCGGTCCAGTAATCCCTCGGCGTCGAGTGAGCCGGAGCGGCTATCCCGACCGTTCCGGCGATGCAAGTCTGGGTAATGGATGAGTGAGCCGTATGGGGGGAGCCGATGCCATTGCGAATGCGGCTCCCGAGATGGAGCAATGCGAGAGCGAACAGCCCGGCCGACGCCAGTGCCAGCGGCACCCCGAGCCGGAAAATTGGATTAGCCGAATTGCCGCAGGCGGCACTGCACCACGAACCTCCATACGGCTTCAGCCATGCGGAGGAGGAAGGCCATGCCTTCGATTTCGCGTTGCAGTTAGGGCGGCTGCGGCGTGATAGACTTCCGCCGAATTGACGGAGGAAGGGTGAGCGATGGCGTACGATCTGTTGATCCGCAACGGGCGCATTGTCGACGGCTCGGGGATGCCGGCTTTCCGCGGCGATGTCGGGGTCAAAGACGGCAAAATCGCCGAGATAGGTAAATTGAGCGGGCCCGCGAAGCGGACGATCGACGCCGACGGCCGGGTCGTCGCTCCCGGCTTTATCGACAACCACTGTCACTACGACGCACAGGTCACCTGGGACCCGCTGTGCTCGTTTTCCTGCGACCACGGCGCGACGACCGTGATCTTCGGCAATTGCTCGCTGTCGCTCGCCCCGGTGCACAAGGGCAAGGAGGAACGGCTCTCCGAGTTCCTCTCATATGTCGAAGCGATCCCGATGGAGGTGCTACGCACCGTCGAATTCGGCTGGGAGACAGTGCCCGAATATCTCGACCAGCTAGACCATCATCTCGGCGTCAATGTCGGCAACATGATCGGTCATACGGCGGTGCGCTATTACGTGATGGGCGACGACTGTCAGAAGCGTACGGCCACCGACGACGAGATCAAGCAGATGCAGGACCTCGTGCGCGACGGCATGAAGGCCGGCGCATTGGGGCTGTCGGTGTCGCGCAACCAGGGCCATTACGACCCGCAGGGTGTGCACATTCCGGCTTTGTGGGCCGACGAGAAGGAGATCTTCGCGCTCGGCGACGTGTTGCGCGAATTGGGCACCGGGCTCATCCAATCGGGCGGCGGCAACGGGGCGGAGGTCAAGAACGCGCTGATGAGCCGGCTTTCCGAGGCGACCGGCCGCACCGTCGTCTACAACAATCTCAGCCAGTCGATGCGCCGGCCCGACGAGTGGAAAAAGCAGATGGCGCAGATCGACGCGACGACCGCCAAAGGCATCCGCGCCTTCCCGATGTGCACGCCGAACCGCATCACCGACTATTTCACGATGCGCAACTGCCAGGAATTCCGGGGATTGCCGACCTGGCATCCGATTCTCATCGCCTCGGACGAAGAGAAACTGCGCGCCTATAGCGACCCTGAGATCCGCAAGAAATTGCATGCCGAAGCGGTCGAATTCAAAGTCGATACGCCGCCGCCCGGCATCTGCCGCACTTGGTGGGATTACATGGAGGTGCAGACCGCCGTGTTGCCGAAGAACAAGGTGTTCGAAGGCAAGACCGTCGGGCAAATCGCTAAAATGCAGGGCAAGGGTATCATCGTCGCCTTCCTCGACCTCGTCGTCGAGGAGAATCTCGACACCGAGTTCCTGCACGGCGAGATCAATGTCGATGAAGCGGCGATGGCGCAGATCCTGACTTACCCGAACGCCATTATCGGCCTGTCGGACGGCGGTGCGCATGTCCAGTTCCAGAGCGGGTTCGGCTTCAGCACCCGGCTCTTGTCGGAATGGGTGCGCGAGAAGCAGGTCATGTCGTTGGAGCAGGCGGTGCGGCGGCTAACCTTCGATTCCGCCTCGATCTTTGGGCTCTACGACCGCGGCCTGTTACGGCCGGGCATGGCGGCGGACATTACGATCTTCGACCCCGACACGGTGCGCCCGTTGCCGCTCGAAGTCGTGCACGACTTCCCGACAGGCGCCAAGCGCATCAAGGAGCCGGCCGCGGGCATCTTGGCGACGGTGGTCAACGGCGAAGTGCTGATGGAGAACGGCAAGCACACCGGCGCTCTCCCCGGCCGCGTCCTCCGCAACACCTACTACCACACCAACCGGGCCTAGACCGGATCGGCCCCTCATCCACTCAGCCTCGCCAGCTGAGCGGGTGAAGGCCCGCCGCAGAACCGAGGCTCGACGAGAGAGCGCCGCGCGGCTACAAGCCGGCGATGAGCTGGCTCACGAACTTTGTGCTGCCGAAGATCCGCGCGGCTGTCGGCCGGAAGGCGGTGCCGGACAATCTCTGGCACAAGTGTCCGGGCTGCGAACAGATGCTGTTCTACCGCGAGCTCGAAACCAACCTCCATGTCTGCCGCAACTGCGGCCATCATCTGCGCATCGGCGCCGCCCAGCGGCTCAAGATCGTTTTCGACGACGGCGCATTCACCCCCATTGAGTTACCCAAGGCGATCATCGATCCGCTCAAATTCCGGGATCGCCGGCGTTACACCGAGCGGCTGAGGGAGGCGCAGGCCGCGGTAGGGTCCGGCGGTGACGCGGTCGTTGTCGCACATGGGCGGATCGGCGGCCTCCCCGCGGTCGTCGCCGCCTTCGAATTCGGCTTCATGGGCGGATCCATGGGTGTGGCTGCAGGCGAGGCGCTACTCACCGCTGCCAAACTCGCTGTATTGCAGGAGGCCGCGCTGATCGTTGTGCCGGCCTCGGGCGGCGCGCGCATGCAGGAAGGGGTATTGTCGCTGATGCAGATGCCGCGCACGATTATCGCCGCCGACATGGTGAAGGAGGCCGGACTGCCTTACATCGTGGTATTGGCCGATCCGACCACCGGGGGCGTATCGGCCTCCTTTGCGATGGTCGGCGATATTACAATAGCGGAGCCGGGCGCGGTGGTTGGCTTTGCCGGCGCCCGCGTCATCGAAGAGACGATTCACGAGAAATTGCCGGACGGGTTCCAGCGGGCGGAGTACCTGTTGGAGCACGGCATGATCGACCAAGTCGTACCGCGCGTCGAACTGCGCGCGACATTGGGACAGATCATCGGGCTGCTGCGCAACCCGCGGCCAGCTGCCGAGCTGACCACACCGGCGCAAGTTACACCGGCGCGAGTCGAGATGGAGCCGAGGGGAGCCGAGTGACGCCGCAGGCGAGCGACCGCATATTGGAGCGGCTCGGCCGCCTGCACCCGAAGCTGATCGATCTCTCGCTCGGCCGGATCGAGCGGCTGCTTGCGCGACTCGGCGACCCACAGGAGCGCCTGCCGCCCGTCGTGCATGTCGCCGGCACCAACGGCAAGGGATCGACGATCGCGACCTTGCGCGCCTGCCTCGGAGCCGGCGGATATCACGTGCACACCTACACCTCGCCGCATCTGGTCCGCTTCCACGAACGCATCCGCCTTGGCGGTCATCTGATCGATGAGGACGCGCTGATCGAATTGCTAGAAGAATGTGAGAGGGCCAATGGCGACGCGCCGGTCACCTTTTTCGAGATCACAACGGCGGCGGCCTTTCTCGGCTTTGCGCGGACGCCTGCCGACGTCGTATTGCTCGAGACTGGGCTCGGTGGGCGGCTCGACGCCACCAATGTGATCCCCCATCCGGCGGTGACCGCGATCACGCCGATCTCGCTCGATCACCAAGCCTTTCTCGGCGACACGATCGCCAAGATCGCCGCGGAAAAGGCCGGGATCCTGAAACCCGGTGTGCCGGCCGTCATTGGACCGCAGCCCCGCGAGGCCGAGGCGGTCATTGAAAACCGCGCCGGCGAGCTGTCAGCGCCGCTTTTTCGCTGGCGGCGCGAATGGTGCTGCACGGTCGCCGCCGATGGCATGCACTTCCGCGGCGCCGACTGGCGGCTCGATCTGCCATTGCCGTCCTTGCCTGGCGCTCATCAGGTCGCCAATGCAGGTGTGGCCGTCGCCTGCCTTGAGCAACTGCCGGGATTGCCATTGCCGCGCGACGCCATCGCCCGGGGATTGCGGCAGATACAATGGCCGGCGCGGCTGCAGCGCCTGAGGCGTGGACCGCTGGTCGAAAAGGCGCCGCCGAGCTGGGAGCTCTGGCTGGATGGCGGGCACAACCCTGGTGCCGGCGCCATTCTCGCCGATGTTGCCAACGGCTGGCGCGATCGCCCACTTTACCTCGTCGTGGGCATGCTCAACACTAAGGATGCCGCCGGTTTTCTCGCCCCGCTGGCCCCCTATGCGAAAGAACTCGCCGGCGTTACGATCCCGGGCGAACAAAACCCATTGGCAGCAGAAGCGATTGCGGCTGCTGCAAGCTCGGTCGGAATGCCGGCTACGACGGCAGCCTCGGTCGATACCGCCGTTGCGCGCATTGTGGCAGATTCTCCCATCGGACGCATCCTGATCTGCGGATCACTGCATTTCGCCGGGACAATACTTGCCGAGAATAGCTGACGGGGAAGAGCGGAGAGACTTCGATGATCTACAGCACGGATCGTATCTTGACGACGCATGCCGGATCGCTGCCGCGCCCGCCTGGATTGATGGACATGGTGCTCGCGAAGGCGCGCCGGGAGCCCTTCAACCAACCCGCGTTCGAGACCCAGCTTCGGTCGGCGGTGGCGGAGGTCGTCAATCGGCAGGTCGACTGCGGCCTCGACATCGTCAACGATGGCGAATTGTCGAAACCGAACTTCACCGATTACGTCTCGGCCCGGATCGCGGGCTGCGAAAACAGGCCCAGTACTGGGTTCAGGCGGCTCAGCATGACGGCGCGGGACGAAACAAAATTCGCCGAATATTTCACGGCGCATCCGCGCCCGCGTTACGCCGGCGGCCGAACGATGCCGGTCTGTATCGATGCGCTGCGCTACGTCGGACAGGCCGAGCTCACACGCGACCTCGACAATTTCAAGGCGGCTCTTGGCCGAGTGACTGTGGCGGAGGCTTTTCTGCCGGCAAACACGCCGGGCACGATCGAACACTGGATGGGAAACGAATATTACGAAAGCGACGAGGCATTCCTGTTCGCGATCGCCGAGGCGATGCGCGAGGAGTACAAGGCAATTACCGATGCCGGTTTCCTTCTACAGATCGATGATCCGGATCTACCGGACGGCTGGGCCTGCCTGCCCGATATCGAATTGGCCGATTACCGTAAATACGCGGCGCTGCGCGTAGACGCGTTAAACCACGCCTTGCGTGACATCCCACCCGAAAAAATCAGGCTCCACGTCTGCTGGGGCAGCTTTCACGGCCCCCATCATGATGACATTCCGCTGAAGGATATCATCGACCTGATTTTCCGGGTGCGTGCCAGCAGCTATTCGATCGAGGCTTCCAACCCCTGTCACGAGCATGAATGGCGCGTCTTCGAGGAGGTCAAGCTGCCCGAAGGCGCAACGCTCGTCCCCGGCGTTGTCGGCCACTGCACCGACTTTATTGAGCATCCCGATCTAATCGCCGAGCGACTGGTGCGGTACGCCCGTCTGGTCGGCCGCGAGAACGTGCTGGCCGGCACTGATTGCGGCCTCGGCACGCGGGTCGGCCATCCTTCGATCTGCTGGGCCAAGTTCGAGGCGATGGCCGAAGGCGCGCGCCGCGCGACCAAAATCCTGTGGGGACGGGCGTAGAGCTTGTGGATCGTCAGCGAGATCATTTTTGTCGCCGCGGTAGCATTCCGCCGAGATCGCGGCCGCCGAACAGATGGACATGGAAATGCGGCACTTCTTGGTGGGCGGCGGGACCGTTATTGGCCAAGATGCGATAGCCGCTCTCGGCCACACCCTGCTCTCTGGCTAAATTTCCGAGCGCGCGGACCAACGCCGCCATCTCCTCCGCCGAGGCCTTCTCGGAGAAATCATCAAGCGAGACGTACTCGCCTTTCGGTATCACCAGAATATGCGTCGGGCTCTGCGGATTGATGTCGTGGAAGGCGAGGACATGCGTGTCCTCATAAACCTTTTTGCATGGGATCTCGCCGCGCAGGACGCGGGCGAACACGTTATTGCGATCGTAGGCCATCATTCGCCTCGGCTGCGTTAGTTCAAAGGTTCGCCCGCGCGCGCTTTTCCTCAATGCCGGAGGTGCCCTCGCGACGTGTAAGCTCCGCCGCAACGTCCGAGGGGGATACGCCTGCAACAGCCCACAGCACCAGCAGGTGGTAGAGCAGGTCGGCGCTCTCGCCGACGAGCGCCGTCGGGTTGTCGCGCACCCCCTCAATGACCGTCTCAACTGCCTCTTCGCCGAGCTTTTGCGCGATCTTGACGCGGCCTCGGGAAAACAGCCGTGCGGTATACGAGCTCTGCGGATCGGCGCCGCGGCGCGACTGGATGACCTGCCACAGTCGGTCGAGAGCGGAGCCCAATTCGGACGGCATCGCTCAGCGGCGCACAGGGATTCCGCAATCGGCGAGTCGGGCTTTTGCCTCGCCGATACTGTAGCTTCCGAAATGAAAAATCGAAGCAGCGAGAACAGCCGTGGCATGCCCATCGCGAATGCCCTCGACCAGATGATCGAGTGTGCCTACTCCGCCTGAGGCGATGACCGGCACGCGAACCGCGTCTGCAACCGCACGCGTCAACGGAATGTCGAAACCGGATTTGGTTCCATCGCGGTCCATCGAGGTCAGCAGGATCTCGCCGGCGCCGTAATCGGCCAGCCGAGAGGCCCAGGCGATCGCATCGATGCCCGTCGGCCCCCGGCCCCCATGCGTGAATACCTCCCAACGGCCGGCCGCGGCGGCCTTGGCGTCGATGGCGACGACGACGCACTGGCTGCCGAATTTCACCGCCGCTTCGCGCACAAATTCGGGGCGAGCGACAGCGGCGGTGTTGATCGATACCTTGTCGGCGCCCGCGAGCAGCAGGCGACGAATGTCCTCGACGGTGCGGACGCCGCCCCCGACGGTCAGCGGCATAAAGCATTCCTCGGCCGTACGGCGCACGACATCGTAAAGCGTATCGCGGTTCTCGGCGCTGGCGGTGATATCCAGAAAGCACAGTTCGTCCGCTCCCTCGCGATCGTAGAACCGGGCCTGAGCGACCGGATCTCCGGCATCTACCAGGTCGACGAAATTGACGCCTTTGACGACACGCCCATCCTTGACGTCGAGACATGGAATAACCCGCATCTTCAGCACGCGCTTTCCTCCGCTAAGAGCTGTAGGGCAGACCGCGGGTCGATCCGGCCGTCGTAAAGCGCGCGGCCGCAGATGATCCCGGCAATGCCGTCGGTTTCATGCGCCTTCAGCGCCGCTATATCGGCAAGGGAGGATACACCCCCGGACGCGATGATCGGGACCTCGACCTGCCGCGCCAGCTCGGCCACTGCTGCCGCGTCGATGCCTGATAGGGCCCCGTCGCGCGCGATGTCGGTATAGACGACCGCCGCCACACCGCAATCTGCGAAACGGCGGGCCAGCTCCACCGGCCCGATTTCCGTCGTCTTGACCCAGCCCTCGACGGCGACGCGGCCTTCGCGAGCATCGATGCCGACGACGATCGCGTTCGGATTATCGGCGGCGGCGCGCCGCACGAGCTCCGGGTCATGCAAGGCGGCGGTGCCGATCACCACTCGGTCGATGCCGAGCGCCAGCCAGCCCTCGATCGCGCCGCGGTCCCGGATGCCCCCACCCAACTGTATGCGCAGGCCGACCGCGGCGCGGATTGCCTTCACCGCCTCGCCGTTGATGGATCGGCCGGTAAGGGCGCCGTTGAGGTCGACGACGTGCAGCCAAGTAAAGCCCGCATTGGCGAACTGCTGGGCTTGTGCGGCGGGATCGTCATTGAAAATTGTGGCGCTCGCCATATCCCCGCGAAGGAGGCGAACGCAAGCACCGTCCTTGAGATCGATCGCGGGAAAGAGGATCACGGCGTCGCCGGCTGGTCCTCAAGAAGCTTGTAATAGTAATGCCCCGGCACGATCCGGCCTTCGACCTGCGCATAGACCGGATGGGTGCCCCAGCGGCGGTACCCCATGGCTTCATAGAGCGCAATCGCTGCGCGCTGGGTGTCGCGCAGGTCGAGATTGAGCACGGCGATGCCGAGTTCGCGAGCCAGGGACTCGATTTCACGGATGACACCACGCCCAAGGCCTCGCCCGCGCGCCCAGGGTGCGACAAAGGCGCTGGTCAGCGTCCCGGCAAATGCCTGAGCCTCGTTATTGCGCGGCGCCCGGCTCAGCTGGGCCGAGCCCGCGATGATACCGTCGAGGCGGCCGACAACGAGCCGGCGTTCGGGGACGAGCAGCACTCCTCTCCAGTAATTTTCCAACACCTGGCGCGGCGGCGGCTTCAGCCAACCAAACCCACCCCCTTCGGTGATTGCGCTCTCGGTTGCCTCGCAGAGATCGTCAAGATCAGTGCCGGAAAATCTGCTTAACCGATCGACAGAAATCGTTCCTGCAATTCGCACATTGCTCATGGATGCCAACGCAAAAAGTTTCCAATAAGCCGCAGTCCCAACTCCTGGCTCTTCTCGGGGTGGAACTGTGTTCCGGCAAGGTTGTCCCTTCCGATCATAGCCGCCAACGCCCCGCCGTAATCGGTCGTCGCAACGAGATCGCTGGGGTCGGCGGGCCGCAAATGGTAGCCGTGTACAAAGTAGACATGCGCGCCCGCGGTCAGCCCGACCAGCAACGGATGCGCGGCGCAAGCTTCGATCTCGTTCCATCCCATGTGCGGGATCTTTAAATCGGGATCGCGCGGCGCGATCGCAACGACTTCGCCGCCGATCCAGCCGAGACCCTCGGTCGTCTCGAATTCGCGCCCGCGCTGCGCCATCAGCTGCATGCCGACACAGATACCGAGAAACGGCCTGCCTCGCAGAATAACCGACTCCTGTAGGGCCGCTTCGAGGCCAGCGATGGCGGCGAGGCCCCGCCGGCAGTCGGCGAAGGCACCAACGCCAGGCAGGACGACGCGGTCAGCCGCAGCGACGCATTCGGGCACGCTCGTCACTTTTATCTCGGCCGGTACGTCGTTCTCGGCCGCTGCGCGCTCGAACGCCTTCGCCGCGGAGCGCAGATTGCCCGAGCCGTAGTCGACAATCGCTACGATCATCAAAGGCTGCCGCCGAGGACGCCCTTAGTCGAGGGGACGGCCCCGGCGCGCCTGGGATCAATCTCGACTGCCTGACGCAACGCCCGGGCGAGGCCCTTGAAGCAGGATTCGGCGATGTGGTGGTTGTTCTCGCCATAGATATTTTCGATGTGCAAGGTCACGCCGGCTGACTGCGCGAAAGCCTGAAACCATTCTTTGAAGAGCTCAGTATCCATCTCGCCGAGTTTCGGCCGGGTAAAAGCCACCTTCCAAATCAGGTAGGGGCGGTTCGAGGCATCGAGGCTGACCCGCGTCAGGGTCTCGTCCATCGGAATGACGGCGTGCCCATACCGCGCGATGCCGGCGCGATCTCCCAAGGCGCGCGACACGCCTTCGCCGATAACGTAGCCGGTGTCCTCGGTTGTGTGATGGAAGTCGATGTGCAGATCTCCTTCCGCGCGCAGCGCGATGTCGATCAGGCTGTGCTTTGCAAGCTGCTCGAGCATGTGATCGAGAAATCCGATACCGGTCGAGATCTCTGCGGCGCCGGCGCCGTCGAGATCGACCCGCCCGGTGATACGGGTCTCCTTGGTGTTGCGTTCGACCGTGGCCACCCGCACGATACTCTCCTTAAATGCCGCGGCGTCCTCGTTTTAACAACTCTCGCGCGCGGTTTCCACTCCGACACTCCGGGATTACAGTGCTCTCGCTTGATCGCAAAACCGCCCCACTTACATGTCCAATCTCCGGGAGCACCGACACTTCAGTTTCCGGGGAGTTTCCCTGGCGCATCATGTTGTCCTGAAAGAGACGCATGGATCACCCCAGCACCACGGTGTGGCATGGCACCACGATCCTCTGCCTGCGCAAGAGCGGTCAGGTGGTCGTTGCCGGAGACGGCCAGGTATCGATGGGTCAGACAGTAGTCAAGTCGAACGCCCGCAAGCTACGGCGTCTCGCCGGCGGTTCGGTCATTGCCGGTTTCGCAGGCACTACGGCCGATGCGATCACCTTGTTTGAAAGGCTCGAAGGAAAGCTGGAGCAATACGCCGGGCAGCTTTCCCGAGCCTGCGTCGAACTCGCCAAGGATTGGCGCACCGACCGCTATCTGCGACGGCTCGAAGCGATGATGGCGGTTGCCGATAAGAACGTCTCACTGATCCTGTCGGGTACAGGCGATGTGCTCGAGCCGGAGGATGGGATCATCGGCATCGGCTCGGGTGGCGGTTACGCGCTCGCCGCGGCGCGGGCCTTGATCGGCTTTGACGCTCTTGACGCAGAGGAAGTCGCACGAAGGGCAATGGCGATTGCCGCCGGCATCTGCGTTTATACCAATGACAAAGTCACCTTGGAAAAGCTGGAGTATTGATCGGTTCCCAATGACTTCCGAAACCGGCCGAAAATTGTCATTGCCGCGCTTGCTCCGGCAGTCCACGCCGCATTTGAACACTCAACAGCTGCTCGTGGACGCCCGGTTCAAGCCCCGGCGTGACATTAGAGAGCGCAAGGCAGCCGCCCTGCTATGACTTCCTTCAGCCCGCGCGAGATCGTCTCCGAACTCGACCGCTTCATCGTCGGCCAGCACGACGCCAAGCGCGCCGTCGCAATCGCCCTCAGAAACCGCTGGCGACGTCAGCAGCTTGCCCCGGAATTGCGCGAGGAAGTATTGCCGAAAAACATCCTGATGATCGGCCCGACCGGCTGCGGCAAAACCGAAATCTCGCGTCGCCTCGCAAGGCTCGCGCAGGCTCCGTTCGTCAAGGTCGAAGCCACCAAGTTTACCGAGGTCGGCTATGTCGGCCGCGATGTCGAGCAGATTGTTCGTGATCTGGTGGAAATCGCGATCGGGATGACTCGCCAAAGGCTTCGCAAAGAAGTCGAGCCCAAGGCGGAAATCGCTGCCGAGGAGCGTGTACTCGATGCCCTGGTCGGCTCTGGCGCCAGCGCCGATACCCGCCAGAAATTTCGCAAGTTGCTGCGCGAGGGGACGCTCGACGATCGCGAGGTCGAGATTGCGGTTCAGGAAAACGCCGCCTCGAGCCTCCCGACATTCGAGATCCCGGGCCTGCCCGGGGCGCAGATGGGGATGCTCAATCTCGGCGACATCTTCGGCAAGGCTTTCGGCACGCGCACAAAGCCGAAGCGGATGACGGTCTCCGACAGCCATCGCATATTGGTGGCGGAGGAGAGCGACAAGCTTCTGGACCAGGAGATGGTGGTGCGCGAGGCCACCACTGCCGCCGAGCAGAACGGCATCGTTTTTATCGACGAGATCGACAAAATCTGCGGCCGCGGCGAGCGGGTCGGCGGGCCCGATGTCAGCCGCGAAGGCGTCCAGCGCGATCTCTTGCCACTGATCGAGGGCACGACGGTCGCGACCAAGCATGGGGCCGTCAAGACCGACCACATTCTGTTCATCGCCTCGGGCGCCTTCCACCAGACAAAGCCCTCCGATCTTTTGCCGGAACTGCAGGGCCGGTTGCCGATCCGGGTCGAATTGAAAGCGCTCGACCGCGACGATTTCCGGCGCATCCTGGTGGAGCCGGAAGCAAGCCTCATCAAACAATATAAGGCGCTGCTCGCGACCGAGGGGGTTACGCTCGATTTTGATGACGCTTCGATCGACGAACTCGCGCTGTTGGCCGAGGAGATCAACACGGCGGTGGAAAATATTGGAGCGCGCCGCCTGCATACGATCCTCGAACGGCTACTCGAGGAAATCAGCTTTACGGCCTCTGACACACCCGAGGGCACAGAGGTCCGGATCGACCGCGACTATGTTCGCGACCGGGTCGGTTCGCTCGCTCAGAACGCCGATCTGTCGCGGTTCATCCTGTGAAAAACCGGCCTTACCTTCGCTAATCCATCGCCAGCGCAACGGAGAGAACCATGACTCTCGCCAGTGACATCGTCGAGCGCCTGCCGCGCGTAGAAGGCGTCCTCAACTACCTGGGGCCGATGGCGGAAAAGCCAATGACCCTCGCCTATGATCCGCCCCCTGGCGTGTCGCGCTCGAACGGCATACCCGAACCGCACGTGATGCCGATCCATGATGCCCGCCCAGTCGCGGACAGCCTATCGTTCGACGTGGAAGGCTTGGCAGTGGTCGAGCATCGCAGCGCGGTCAAGAACTTCTACGATGAGGACGAGCGGCGCCGGGTCTATTACCCGGAGGCCGAGCGCCTCGTCGCCGAAGTTACCGGCGCCAACCGGGTCGTCGTGTTCGATCACACGATCCGCCGTCGCGTCGTAGGCGGCGTCGACCGCGCGCCAGCAACCCCGCGCCAGCCCGTCACAAGCGTGCATAACGACTATACAGTGAAGTCCGGTCCGCAGCGGGTGCGCGATCTAATGGGCGAAGAGGCCGAGGAGTTGCTTCGCCACCGTTTCGAGATCGTCAATGTGTGGCGGCCGATCCGCGGGCCGCTGCGCGATGCGCCGCTGGCGATTTGCGATGCGACAAGCGTTGCGTTTGCGGACTTCGTCTCCTCAGATCTGGTATACCGCGATCGCGTCGGAGAGACTTACCGCGTCCGATACAACCCTTCGCATCGCTGGTTTTACGTGCCGGAAATGCGGACCGACGAAGCGGTCTTGATCAAGTGCTACGATTCGGCCGAGGACGGTATTGCGCGGTTCACCGCCCATTCCGCATTTGAGGACCCCACTGCCCCGGCCGACGTGCTGCCGCGCGAAAGCATCGAACTCAGAACCCTGGTCTTCCACGCCCCTTGACCCGATCCGGGGCCCGCGGGGGCGAAGTGGCGGACCCGGGTATCGCAGTTTAGTCTCGCCGGTAGGGGTAGCAGCGGCTTCGATCGAGGGCGAGGCCGTATTGTTGGCCGAGAGCACGGATGGCATCGGCGTGCTCGGCATAGGGGTCGGCGTTGGCAAGGCCGACGATGATCGGGCGGAAGCTCCGATCGTCGCGGCCGCCGGGCGGCAGCATGGCGGTTACCAGCGGATTGCCCTCATCGTCGCGTAAAGTCAGGAATAGCGGCATCTCGCGCTGGACATGAGCTTTGAGGCCAATCTCCTGCTCAAAGTTGAGCCTTGAAATCGGTTGGAAGCTCTGTGTCGCTTTTTCCTGCTCCTTGCGAAAGAACTTCTCTACGGCGTGGCGCATGCCTTCAGACTCACTGGTGGCCTCGGCTTCGGTCTCAATCCGAAACCACGTCTTCCCGCCGGGGGCATCGCAAACGTATTTCATTCATCCTCCCAAATTTCCTGCGACGAGCCGGAGTCGCGAACCATCCGGGCAGGTGCTGCATTATCGGCGGAGGACGACGTGCCGGCAAGGCCAGGCCGCAACCCGCGGCGATAATTATAACACCATTTCGGCCGGCGTTGCCCTTCTGCTACGTTTCATGAAACGAACGGCCGTTTGGCAGCTCGCCGGCCAAAGATGGTTCTGTCCAATCCCGCCACAGCGAGATCAATGCGGCCATAATCGCCGGTCCGAGAAACAGTCCTATAATACCGAAGGTCTCTAATCCGCCTAGGATTCCGAGCAAGACCCACAGAAATGGCAGCCGCGCCGAGCCGCCGATTATGACCGGTCGAACGAAGTGATCCGCAACGAAAGTCACCACGAACCCGACAGAGACCACGGCTATGCCGCCGGCCACATTGCCCGTCGCCACCATGTACAACGCAGCCGCACCAAAGACCAGTGGCGCACCGAATGGGATCACAGCAAGCAGGCCGGTCAGCGCCGCGAGCGAGACGGGGTGCGGCATACCGACGGCCACATATCCGACGCCGATCAGCGCGCCCTCCGCCAGCCCGATAAGCACCAAGCCGTTTACCGTGGCGAGTACCGCCTGCACCATGTGTCGCCCGATCCGCTCACCATCGGGACCGAGCAGGCGATCGCTCAGGCGCAGCAGCTGGATCTTGAAAATGTTCCCATCGCGAAACAGGAAAAACAAGGTGAGCAGCGTGAAGGCGAAGATAATCAGCCGATGGATGACCTCCGCGCCGTATAGGCGGGCCGACGATGCGAGCGAGCGCGGATTGATGTGGCCCAGCAGTTCCTGAGCGGCATTGGGGTCGCTCAAATTGGCCTGCCACCACTGAGCGAGCGTATGACCAATTATCGGAAGCTGAGAGACCCACTCGGGTACAGGGACTCCGTTACGCTCGGCCTCGCCGAGAAATTGGACCGCGACGCGAGCCTCGGCTGTGCCTTCGATTGCGACATAGACGAACGGCACACTGAAGACGAGCGCGACAAGTAGAGTGGCAAGAAGAGGAGCGATGATACGCCGACTATCACCGGGGAAAGCTCGTGCGAATCGTTGGTAAAGAGGCCAGAGCGCGATCGCCAACACGCACGCCCAGGCGAGGGCAGCGAGAAACCGGTGCAGGATCCATACCCCAACCCCGACCAAGGCGATCGCCAATGCGATGCGCGCGATGCGCTGCGAATATGGCGAGGGCCGGACGTCGGCGTTCGCTGGGTGCCGCGGCGGATCGGGATTGCGGTCCATCGAGCTTTGCCCTTCTGACACTGGGCCGCCAACCGGCAGGGGCGGTCATTTGAGCTGGTCGGCGACCTTGTCGATACCGGCCTTGGCGCAAGCCTCGTCCTTCTCACCGCCGGGTGCGCCGGAAACCCCAACCGCGCCGATGACCTCGTCACCAACCTTGATCGGCAGAGCGCCTCGGGCGGCGATGACCCCTGTGAGGTGTACTGCGCCAAGAGTCGGATTGTCCTTGACGCGCTGCACGAATTCGCCCGACGGGATGCGGAAGGTGCGCGCCGTATACGCCTTGCGCTGGCTGTTCTCCATCGTGTGCGGTGGGGCACCGTCGCCACGCACCGCAGCGATCACCTCGCCGTTGCGCCCGACCACATGTACGGAGACGTGGTAGCCCTGCCTTGTGCAGGTCTCGAGCGCGGTTTGCGCGATCGCCATAGCGGTCGCAGCCGAAAGGCTCTTCTCGGTGATCAATTGCCCGCTTGCGGGCGAAGCCAATGCCCCGGCAAGCAAGAATACCGCAACGCAACCGGTTGTTGCTCGCATACTCTCCCTCCCCCAGACCAAATGATCTTACAAGCTGGATGCGCCGTGCATCCGGAGCCTACCATAAGACAGGTATCATCCGCGTGCATGAGGTGGACCATGCTTCCGAGGCGACGGGTGCTCGCGAGTTTTGCGGGGTGGGCGGCCGCATACCCGTTGTGGGCCGCGGCGCGGGCGGCGGCCTTGGAGCCGACGCCGCGGCAAACCGCGGGGCCCTTTTACCCGCTCGAATTTCCGGCGGATTGCGACAACGACCTGGTCCAAATCGCCGGGCGCAGCGGCACGGCCAAGGGAACCGTCGCTTATGTAACGGGGCGGGTTCTCGACCCGACAGGGCGGGCGATTTCCGGCGTCCGCGTCGAAATCTGGCAGTGCGACATCAACGGCCGATACCACTACGTGCACGACAAAGGCGCCGACCGGCCGCTCGACGACAATTTCCAGGGCTACGGCCAGACGCTGACCGATGCAGAGGGCGGCTACCGTTTTC
>JBARIB010000250.1:0-11733 GCA_049799535.1 Allostellaceae bacterium
AGAAACGACAGGCGCTGCTCAACGTCATCTGCCGCGGGGTGTAAGCCGATCTCGCCGGGGCAGGCTTACCCAGCACAGTGAGGATCGGAGGCAAGGAGGCAAAATGGCAGATGACATCGCCAACCACATGAAGAAGAAGCTGGCCGCGGGCGACTTGGTGCTGTGCATGAATTTGCGCCTCGCGCGCACCGTCGACATCGCGATGGTGGCCAAAGCGGGCGGCTATGACGCGCTCTATGTCGACATGGAGCACAGCCCTTATTCGATTGAAACGACCGCAACGATCTGCGCGGCAGCGCTCGGCATTGGCATCACGCCGCTGGTCCGGGTCCCGAGCCATGAGGCGCACTGGTCGAGCCGGGTGCTCGATGGCGGAGCGCAAGGCGTTATCGTGCCGCATGTCAATAACCGTGGCGAAGCCGAGGCGGTCGTACGCAATTGCCGCTTCCCACCTCTGGGCGGCCGCTCGGTAATGGGGCTGGGCCCGGCGCTCGGTTATCGGGCGCAGCCGCTCGGTGAGATCAACGACCGGCTCAATGCCGAGACGGCGCTGATCGTCATGCTGGAAACCGCCGAGGGCATCGAAAATGCGAGGGCGATTGCTGCTGTGCCCGGCATCGACGTGTTGCTGATCGGCTCTGGCGACCTGACGACAGATTACGGGATTCCCGGCCAGGTCGATCACCCGCGGCTTCGCGAAGCTTATGAACGCGTCGCTGAAGCGTGCCGGACACACGGCAGAGTGCTGGGGGTCGGGGGCATCCGCCACAACGTCGCGCTGCAGGGCGAGCTGATCCGCCTCGGCGCACGTTTTGTGATCGCCGGCACCGATGTCAATTACGTACTCGCCGGCGCACGCCAGGACACCGAGGCCTTGCGCCGGATTTCGCTTGCATGATCGATCTGCTGAGCTGCCTCGAGCCGACACAAACTGTCGAGCGACTCTCCGGCGGAGCGGTGATTTTGCGGGGGTTCGTCGCCGATCGCGTTGCGGCGCTAGTCGCGGCTGTGGCCGAGATCGCTGCGGTCGCCCCGTTCCGCAACATGGTGACGCCCGGCGGTTACCGGATGTCGGTGGCGATGACCAATTGCGGCCGGGTTGGATGGGTCACGGACCGGCGCGGCTATCGCTACGATCCGGTCGATCCGATGACCGGCCGGGCTTGGCCCGAAATGCCTGCATTGTTTCGCCGCCTTGCGGCTGATGCGGCCGTCTCCGGCGGGTTCGCCGGTTTCGATCCCGACGCTTGTCTTATCAATCGCTATGAGCCGGGAACCAAGCTTTCGCTGCATCGCGACGAAGACGAGCGCGACATGACCGCGCCGATCGTCTCGGTGTCGTTGGGGATTCCGGCTGTTTTTCTGTTCGGCGGCAACAGTCGCGCCGACCGCCCTCGGCGCATTCGGCTCGAAAGTGGGGATGTCGTCGTTTGGGGTGGCCCGGATCGCCTCGTCTATCATGGCGTCGCCCCCCTTGCCGAGGGCGAGGATCCGCTGACTGAGAATTGCCGCTTCAATCTGACGTTCCGAAAGGCGCTCTGATGCGACGAATATTGGCCCTGAGCTGCGCCGTTATCGGCTCGGTATCGGTGTCGCTTGCTCAGGAGGCGCTCACCCTCAAAGAGCGCCTCTCCGACAAGGCGTCCGACGCCCAGCGGGTCGACAACTGTCACGTCCCCCTTGAGCGCCGCGGAGATCTCCCACGGCCCGATTGCCCCGAGCAGTCTCGGCCGGAATCGTCCGAGGCCAAAGCGGCGCGCTGACCGGTTACGGCTTCAGCGCGCCCTGCGTGCCCACATAGCAGGCATAGAGCGAAGTGCTGCCGCAGATATAAAGCCGATTGCGCAGCAATCCGCCGAATGTCAGGTTGGCGCAGGTCTCCGGGATATGGATCTTGCCGAGCAGCTCGCCCTGGGGGCTGTAGCAGCGCACGCCGTCTTCCTTCGGATCGGCCCAGCCCATGCTGCACCAGACATTGCCGTCGACGTCGCAGCGCATGCCGTCCGTCAGACCGGGCGCAAAGCCCTCGGCGAATACCTTGTCATTGCTCACCTTGCCGGCGTCAATGTCGACGTCGAAGACGCGGATGTGAGACGGATTGCCCGGCCCTTCACTGATCCCGGTATCAATGACGTAAAGCTTCTTCTCGTCCGGCGAAAACGCAATGCCGTTGGGTTGCACGAAATCGTCTACGACGACCGTGACATTTCCGGTCTTTCCGTCGACGCGAAAAACATTGTGCTTATCCTGCTCGGGCGCTGACTGAAGACCCTCGTAATTTCCCTTGATGCCGTAGCTCGGGTCGGTGAACCAGATCGAGCCATTGGAGGCCACGACCACATCGTTCGGCGAATTGAGCTTTTTGCCGTTATAACTGTCGGCGATCACGGTGATCGTGCCGTCGAGTTCGGTGCGTGTAACGCGCCGGCCGCTGTGCTCGCAGGTCACCAGGCGCCCTTGTGGGTCGACGGTGTTGCCGTTGGAATTGAACGAGGGCGTGCGGAAGACGCTCATGTGATTGTCGTCTTCCAGAACACGTATCATCCGGTTGTTCGGGATGTCGCTGAAGATCAGGTACCGGCCGGCGCGGAAATAGGCCGGGCCCTCGGCCCAGCGGAAGCCGGTGGCGACCCGCTCTACAGCCCCTGTGCCGACGCTACCCTTGAACCGCTTGTCGAGGGATTCGATGTGGCTATCGGGGTATCGCGAGTTGGGGAGCGGCCCGAGCGGCAGCTTTTCGGAAGGCCAAAGCGGAACTCCGGTTTCGCCCAAGGGGCCCTCGGTAGCGGCATTGCCGGAGCCTACTGCTGTCGCGGTGGCGGTGGCCGCAGAGGCAGCCAAAAAAGCACGTCGGTTCATCTTTCCTCCCAAGTTAGAAAATTCAGCTCTGAGGTGCTTCCGGTTTTTCGAACAGGGCGAGGCTCTCCATTGCGAGCCCGTAGCCCAAGAGGTCGTGCATCTGTCGCCGCAGGTACTCGGTGAAGAGGAGCCGAGTGTAGCGCAGCAGCAGGGTCGGCTTGCGGGTCAGATCTTCGGCGAGTTCCCAGGCGCGCGCTAGCAGCTTGTCGGCCGGCAGCACTTCGGCGACGAGGCCGAGCCGCAATGCTTCGGCGGCATCCAATGTCTGGCCGGTCATCAGGAAATAGCGGCCGCGATTCATGCCGAGGAGCAGCGGATAGACGATATGCATGCCGTCGCCCGGCACGACATCGGAGTTGAAATGAGCCGAATCCTGGAACTGCGCGGTATCCGCGGCGAGCACGATGTCGCACAGCAGAGGGATTTCGGAATGACGCCAGGCCGGGCCGTTGATCGCGCTGATCACCGGCACCTCGATGTTGAGCAGGTTCATCAGCAGATGTCGTCCTTCCCAATGAATACGGTCGATCCGTTCAATCGACGGACGGGACGGAAACGAGGATGTCCCCGGCGTCGCTCGCGGTCCGGAGAATTCCGCGCCTGTCCCGGTAAGGATCACGACCTTGTTCTCGCGATCCGCGCCGATATCGTGAAACAGCTCAGGCAATTCGCCATGGGGCAGAAAGCCCCAGCGCAGCGACTGGCCGTCTGTATGCAATGTGACCTGAAGGATGCCGTCGCGGCGTTCCACTCGCGCCGTCTGGTATTTGTTGGCATATTCTTCGAGTGAGCTCATTCAATCCCTCCCGAAAAGGCGATTTCGGCTTGGCGCCGCCTAGGATTGTGTCGGCTGCCGTGCGAGCTTATATCTAGCAGGTCGGGCAACCGACTATGGCGATAAACGGCTTGCGAAATAAGCGTTGCGGACCCGGGGGCAGTACCCGGCGCCTCCACCATTCCCCGCCGGCGGGGCCGGCGATCTAGGGGGGCGAACCAGGCTCGACGCGCGTAGTAAAGGTAAGATCCGTCGCCCGGTATGATTCCGCCGTTATCGGGTCATAATCTAGCTGCGAACGACAACTTCGCACAAGAGGCGCTCGCGGCCTAACCCCAAGCGGGGTGAAAGCCTGGAGCAAATCGCGGTTCGAGGGGCACCGGGCAACAGAAGCCCCTCACTCGTCTTGATCGGTCCCCTCTGAAAGAACGAGCAGCCGGAAATGGCCCAGGATTTCTTCGGCTACCCCAAAATGGTCGAAACCGCGTTGCGCAACGTCGTACGCGAAGCCTTGGCGCGCACCGCCCGCGAGGGTTTGCCCGGCGACCACCATTTTTTTATCACCTTTCGCACGCGTGCCGCCGGCGTCGTTATGCCCAAATCTCTCATCGGCGAATATCCGGACGAGATGACCGTCGTTTTGCAGCACCAATTCCGTGCTCTCGAAGTGGCGGACGACAGTTTTTCGGTAAATCTAAGCTTTCAGAGCCGGTCGGAGCGGTTGACCATCCCGTTTGCAGCGGTAACCACCTTTGCCGACCCCTCTGTCAAGTTTGGGCTTCAGTTCGAGGTTCCCGCCGCCGCGGAGCCGAGCGAGGTAACCGCTCTTCCCGCGCAGATCCCCGCGTCAGAGCCCTCCGAGGCGGAAGCAGAGCGGCCGGCCGCCGAGGTCGTCACGCTCGACAAGTTTCGCAAGCGCTGAGTTCGCATGCGGCTTGCTTGACGCCACGCCGGAAACGGCGATGCTGCCGCGGAGTTGTCACCGGAGCACCTCATGCAGGACGGCGCCTACCGCGATCTCTTCCCGCTCGGCCCCGAGAGCGCCCCGTATCGAAAGCTGACGGGCGACTACGTCTCGTCCGGCACGTTCGAAGGAGAGCGTATCGTCAAGATTGACCCTGCCGCGCTGACGCTTCTCGCCCGAGAGGCTTTTGTCGACTGTCAGCACCTGCTGCGCCCCGGTCACCTCACGCAATTGCGCGCAATCCTCGACGACCCGGAAGCCTCGGCCAACGACAAATTCGTCGCTTTTGACCTGCTGAAGAACGCCAACATCTCGGCTGGCAAAGTCTTGCCGATGTGTCAGGACACCGGCACGGCCATTGTCATGGGCAAGAAGGGGCAGCAGGTCTGGACCGGAGCCGATGATGCCGCCGCCCTGTCAGCGGGCATTCGGCGCACCTATACCGAAACCAACCTGCGGTACAGCCAAGTCGCCTCTCTATCGATGTACGAAGAGGTGAACACCGGCGACAATCTCCCGGCGCAGATCGATCTCTATGCCGAGCCTGGCAACCAGTACAAATTCTTGTTCATCGCCAAGGGTGGCGGTTCGGCTAACAAGAGCTTTCTTTATCAGCAAACAAAAGCGGTGCTGAACCCGAAATCTTTGCTGAAATTCCTCGACGAGAAGATCCGGACCCTCGGCACCGCTGCCTGCCCGCCTTACCATCTCGCCATCGTCATCGGCGGGACCTCGGCGGAGATGAATTTGAAGACCGTAAAGCTGGCCAGTTGTCGTTATCTCGATGCTCTTCCGAGCGAGGGAAACCGCTACGGCCAAGCTTATCGTGATCGCGGGTTTGAGGAGGAGGTGCTGAGATTGACCCATGGCCTCGGGATCGGTGCGCAATTCGGCGGCAAATATTTCTGCCACGACGTAAGGGTGATCCGGTTGCCGCGGCATGGCGCGAGCTTGCCGATCGGGATCGGCGTGTCCTGCTCGGCCGATCGCCAAATCCTCGGCAAGATCACCGCCGAGGGCGTTTTCCTCGAAGAACTCGAAACCAACCCGGCGCGCTTTCTCCCTGACACTGAAGCTGCCTCGCTTGGCGGTGAGGTGGTCCCGATTGGTCTCGCTCGTCCAATGAACGAGATCCGCCGCACCCTCTCTCAGTACCCGATCAAGACTCGGCTCAGCCTGACCGGCCCGCTGATCGTCGCGCGCGATATCGCACACGCCAAATTGCAGGAGCGGCTCGATCGCGGCGAAGGGTTGCCCGACTACATCAAAAACCACCCGATCTATTACGCCGGTCCGGCCAAGACCCCGGAAGGATATGCCTCAGGCTCCTTCGGGCCGACGACGGCTGGACGCATGGACAGCTATGTCGATAGCTTTATGGCGGCTGGCGGAAGCCTCGTCACGCTCGCGAAAGGCAATCGGGGTGCCGAGGTGCGTGATGCCTGCCGCAAGCATGGCGGGTTTTATCTCGGCTCGATCGGCGGCCCGGCTGCTCGCCTCGCACAGGATTGCATTCGGAAAGTGGAAGTCCTCGAATACCATGAGCTCGGCATGGAGGCGATCTGGCGCATCGAAGTGGTGGATTTTCCTGCATTCATCGTTATTGACGACAAGGGGAACGATTTCTTCGCGGCGCTCGCGTGAACGCGCGGCTCAAGCAAGTGGCAAAAATACCGCCCCTACTACTCTGCGACTTCCCGCCGCGCGGGGGAAGGTTAGGGTGGGGACAATAGCAGCTACGGAAATGGGAGCTCCGGGTTGGCGCGAGACGGCGATCTGGACAAGCTTCTGCGCGGTGAGAATGGCGCCTGGGGTTCGTTTGTGCGGCGTTATGCCGGGCTTGTCGTTGCTGCGGTGCGCGGCGTCGCGCGCGAGGCGGAGTTCGAAGATCTGGCTCAGGAGGTCTTCTTACGGCTGTGCAAGGACGACTTCAGGCTGCTGCGCAGCTATGACCCCTCGCGCGCCAGTCTGTCCACCTGGATCACGATCGTGGCGCGCAGTACCGCACGGGACGCGATGCGCCGGCACCGGCCAGTGTCGGTGCCGATCGAGGCAGTGCCGGAAGGGCGGCTCGCGATCGATCCGGTCGAGCCGGTCCGAAAGCTAAAATTGCCCGAGGCATTGCTGTCACCTCGCCAACGCGAAATCTTAACAATGCTGTACGATCGTGAAATGGAGGTCGCCGAGGTTGCGGCCGCGTTGGGGATTGATCCGCAGACCGTTCGCAGCGCCCATCACAAGGCAATGCTAAAGCTGCGTGCGCATTTCAAAACTGAAGTCCAATGAACGCAACGGTTGTGGGGATATCCCGGCTGCTGCGCGCGTAAGACAGGGCGAAAGAATATTCCATGATGCGAAGCAACGAAGAACGAGAAGAACGGCTAGACCCGGCATCGGATCGCCGATTGTGGCAGCGGTGCTGCATGCGAGACGCGTCGGAGGACGAGGCGGTGCGCTTTCTCGACCTTGCGGCGTTTGCCGATGGCCTGCTGGAAGAGGACGAACATGATCGGGTTGCGGCTTGGCTGATGCTCGATCCAGAGGCTGCCGCCGATGTGCGAGCGGCAGCCGCAGTCGATATAGCCGGGCAGTCGCCCGCCGTTCTCGAGCGGGTGGTCGCGCGCGCTTGTGCGATAATCCCCGAAACGGGCTCTCAACACGGGCACGTTATCCCGCTCGCCCGCTGGCGCGAGCGCCGTCTCGTCGAGCGTTTTGCTCAGTGGGGGAGCCTCGCCGCGGCCATAGCCTTGGCGGGGTGGCTCGGTTTTGGAATGGGTAGCGATACCTCGCTCGCACTCAGCGAACGCAACCAGCCCAGCGAGGCAATTCCCTTGCCCGATCTATTCGATCCCTCGATCGGTTTCCTGCATGACCTCGCAGAGGGTCTGCAGACGTGACGATCGCCTCGGTGGCCGCGGGCAGTAATCTGCGGCGGCATCTCTTCGCGGTTCTGATAGCGCTTTCTGCGGCATTAAATCTGTTTTTCATTGTTGGCGCCCTCTGGATCCGCATCAATGGACCGCCGATGCCGCTGGACGCCGGGGAGCGGCTGCATTACATCGGCGAGCAACTCGGGCTCGATCCGCGGCAGAAAGAAGCCTTCGACCGTTATTCTCAGGCCGTCCGCTCTCATATGCAGGCAATGCATAAGACGGTCGATCCGCTCGTCGGCAAAGCTTGGATGGAGCTCGCCAAACCCGACGCGGATGAAGCAAAGGTGGTCGAGTCGTTCGATGAAGCGGGCCAGGCGCGGCGCGGCTTCATGCGAGAGCTGGCGCCGATTACGCTCTCTTTCCTGGCGACGTTATCCCCCGAGCAGCGGGCGAGGTTCGTCGATCTCATCCGCAAAAAAACCTGGGAACACGGTCACTAGTGTGACTGCTTGACGCCGGTTGTCCGGCGCGTCGAAGCATTGCCCCGAGGCTCGTAATCCGACGCTGCGTCTAGTTCTAAATGAGAGTTTTTGTTGAGATTACAGGGATGCGCATAGCCCGCGCCATCACGCTCGGCGCTGCCGCCGTGTTTTTCTTCGCTTGGTGCGTAGGGCTGCGTGCAGAGCCGGCACCTCCCGGGGAAGTCCTGGTAACGTCCGATCTGCACTTCGACCCGATGGCGGATCCGCGGCTGGTCGATCGCCTGGCCGCTACTGAGCCCGAATTGTGGGGTGAGGTTCTCGACGGCTCCGGTGACAAGAGCCTTGGCCGATACGGCCGTGATACGAATTGGATGCTATTACGCTCCGCTCTGCGGCAGATGAAGGAGACGCTGCCGCAACCCGGTTTCGTGCTCATATCCGGCGATTTTCTGGCGCACGATTTTCGCCGAGAATTCGATGCCGCTGCCAGCGACCATTCGGATGCGAGCTATCGGGTTTTCGTGCGCAAGACGATGCAGTTCATTGCGCAACAGTTGATGAGGACTTTTTCGAATAGGCCCGTTCTTCCCGCGCTCGGCAACAATGACGAAGTGTGCGGCGATTACGAGCTTCAACCCAAAGGCCCTTTTCTCGCCGACACGCTTCCTCTTCTGCGCGCGCTGGTAAGCGGTGCCGGCGGCGGATCCGATTTCGATACAGACTGGAGGAGCTACGGAAATTACAGCGCATTCGTCGGTGGCGTCCGGGTCCTGTCCACGAACACCAACTTTCTTTCGATCCGCTATCGCAATGCCTGCGGCTCTGCTGGCGACCCCGATCCCGGCCGCGCCACGCTCGCATGGCTGGCATCCCAACTCGCCGCGGCAAAGCAAGCGCACCAGCCGGTCTGGTTGGTCTACCACATCCCGCCAGGTATCGACGGTTATGCGACGCTGAAGCGGGGTACGTGTCCTGACGCTATGATCCCGATGTGGGAGCAAGCCTACGCCGAGGCGTTCGCCGATATTGTGCGAAGCTACTCCGATACTATTGTCGCCAGCTTTGCCGGCCATGTCCACGTGGACGATTTCCGCCTGATGGGCGATGGCGGCGGTCGCTCCGCCTTCACCTTGATCACACCGGCGGTAAGCCCGGTCTTCGGCCAGAATCCGGCCTTCCGCACGATGGTCTACGACGCCGCCGGCGGGATTGTCGACCAAACGACCTATGACTTGAAGAATCTTCCGGAAGCGACCGTTGCCGGAGGCATGCCGCCGCTCTGGGAAGCGGAGTACACCTTTACACGGGAATGGAATCTCCCCCGGGTCGATCTCCCCAGCCTCGGCCGGCTTTATTCGCTAGTCCGCGATGCGCCGGCTGAGCGCGAGCGCTGGCGCACGATCTTCCCGGTCTCGAGCGCGGTCTATTGGTCTCAATTCTCGGGCGATAGCAGAGCACGGGCGGTTAGGGCGTTTGCTTGCGCCTCCGGCAACGTTCTGAAATCGGATTACAGCCAGTGTTACTGCAGCAGCAACTAGAGTCGCATTGCTTCAAGCCCGGTATTGAGTGCCCTCGAAGCTTTCGCGATCATCGGGGCTCTCTGGATGCCCGAATATACTTGCGATCAGCACAGCCAAGACGCCCGTCAGGAATATCCCGTCAAAGGTTCCTGCGCCTCCGATCGAGGCGACCGGCGCCCCAAGGCCCTGCACCCTGCCCAGATTGAGAAGGTCGGCTCCGATCAACGTGCCCAAAGAGCCGCCAATATAGGCAAGGGGCGCGGCATGCCTGCGCGATAGCAACAATGCTACTGCCGCGGCTGATAACGGCGGCACGAACACGGGGAGCGCGATGCCGAGCCCGGGAACCGGGCGAGCCAACCAATGGCAAATCGCCGCTACCACCGCGACGGCGATGACGCCGCGGATTCGCAATCTATTCTTTAAATAGAGATACCCCGAGAGCAATCCCGGGATCACCGCGCCGCCGACATTTACCGCGATCACCGTTCCGGGCTGGTCGATGACGGTCGGAATGACGTAATGCATACCAAAGAACCAGACTTCTTGGCCGGAAATGATCTGTTGTTCGGGTAGGTGCGCCACAGGGATGTTAAGATAACTGCCGGCAAGCGAGGCCAACAAAAGAAGAAGCGCGGCGTGGCGGCCTAGGCCCATGCTCAAATAGGCGGTGCGCAGCGCCTGTACCTCGATCCATGCGACGAGAAAAATGAAAATCAGCGCCAACCCAGAAAAATGCGGCAGCGCCAAGGGAAGATATTGAAGCCGGCTGACATCCATCATCCAACGAACGTCACTTTTTGCCTGCTGATCCAACCGGCTGAGGGAGGCGGGCTTTGCCGGTTGCCCGCCAGCAGCGGCCAGGATTAGGGTCCAAGGTTGGCAACAGCTCGGAGCGTCCTCTTGACGAGCCGCTTGATCCGCATCGCGACCGTCTGGCTGTTGCTGTTGGCAACCGCTTGGGTTGCCGAGCCCTACATTGTCGCATACTGGGCCTCCGCCACCTCGCCGCGCCCGATCACGCCCCGCGGCGATCTGACAGAGGCCGAACAAACGACAATCAAGGTGTTTCGCACTGCTTCGCCTTCAGTAGTGCATGTTTTCGCACGCGCCAAACAGGGGTTTTCATTATTCGAGCTCCGGAGCCTTCGCCGGGATGAGCTTTGCGATCCCAGTCGACATCGTAAATCGGATCGCTGCTCAACTGATTGAGCGGGGTCATGTCCGGACACCCGGGATCGGCATTGTCGCAACAAACCAAAGCGCCGCCACGCGGCTCGGCGTCAACGGCGTGATCATTCTGCGCACCCTGCCGGACTCCCCGCCCGCTAAGTCCGGGCTCGAAGGTGCGGCCAGCACCGGTGGTACGGTCGCAGATGTGATCATCGCAGTAAATGGCGAGCCCGTTCACGGTATCTCCGACCTCGCCACGATTTTCGAAGAAGTCGGCGTCGGCAAGACCGTAAACCTCACGGTTGTTCGGGACACCCAGTCACGCACGGTCAAACTCCCCGTGGTCGATGTTTCAGAGTTGCAGCGAGGCTGATTTGCGTCGGATTTCGCGGCACGAAGCCAGGGTGTAGCCGCGTCTAGATACCAGCCCGGGCATGTGCGTATTTCATGGCAAGCGCCCCGTGCCAGCATGCTAGGCTGCCCTCGATCGAGATTGCTGCATCGTACGGAGGAAAATCATGGCGCAGTCACAACCCTCAGCGGCTCGCGAGCAGGTCCGCGATATCGTGCCAGGGCTCATCGACCTCAGTGAACGGGTGCTGTTCGGCGAAGTTTGGGAGCGTCCGGGTCTTTCGAAGCGCGACCGCAGCCTGATCACCTGCGCGACCTTGATCGCACTGGGCCGCGAAAAGCAGTTGGTCGGCCATCTGCAGCGAGCCCTCGACAACGGTCTGAGCAAGAACGAGCTCAGCGAAGTGATCACCCATCTCGCCTTCTACGCCGGTTGGCCGGCGGCGATGACGGCCGCGCTCGTCGCCAAGGACGTCTTCGAGAAATAAACGCTGGTCGAGACTACGAACCGAAGGGAGGGCGATATGAAGATAGGCTTCATCGGGTTGGGCATGATGGGTTCAGGAATGGCGGCCAATTTGCAAAGGGCGGGCCACGACCTGATCGTGCATGATCTGCGGCGGATCGCCGCCGAACCCTATCTCACCGCCGGCGCCGTATGGGCGGATACCCCCCGCGCCGTTGCCGAGGCAGCCGAGGTCGTTTTCACCTCGTTGCCTGGTCCGCCTGAGGTCGA
>JBARIB010000251.1:0-9943 GCA_049799535.1 Allostellaceae bacterium
GACGCTCGAGGTCGGCACATCGACGATCACATCAACGCCGTCATTGTCGAACCACTGGGTGGCGATCGCCGAGCCGACATCTGGCTTGTTCTGGTGATCGGCGCTGACCAACTCGATCTTCTTGCCGATCACATTGCCGCCGAAATCGGCGATCGCCATGCGCGCCGCCTCAACAGACCCGGGCCCGCCGATATCGGCATAAAGGCTAGACATGTCGCTGAGCACGCCGATCTTCACGACATCGCCGGAAATCTCGGCTGATGCCGCCGTGGCGAGGCTACCGATAAGGGCGAGAACAGCGGCGGCTGTAAGCGAATTCCTCCCTATCAACATTGAGCCATCCTTTTTGGACCTTCCTTAGACGCCGAGGTAGTCGTGCAGCTTGGCGGTGTTTTGCGCAAGATCTTCGTTGCCGATCATGTCGATGACGCGCCCGTGCTCGACAACGTAATGACGATCGGCGAGGGTCGCCGCAAAATGGAAATTCTGCTCGACCAAAAGGATCGTAAAGCCCTTTTGCTTCAGCTGGCGGATCACCTGTCCGATCTGCTGCACGACCACGGGCGCGAGGCCCTCGGTAGGCTCGTCCAATAATAAGAGGGTGGCGCCGGTGCGCAGCATGCGGGCGATTGCCAGCATCTGCTGCTCGCCACCGGAAAGCTTAGTGCCCTGGCTGCGGCGGCGCTCCCGAAGATTCGGAAAAAGCGCATAGATCTCTTCGACGCTCATGCCGCCCGGCAAGACCGCCGGGGGCAACAGCAGGTTTTCCTCGACGTCGAGGCTGGCGAAAATGCCGCGCTCCTCCGGGCAATAGGCGACGCCAAGCCGAGCGATCTGGTTCGAGGCGGCAGCGATAAGCTCGTTGCCGCGAAAGAGAACAGACCCTTGCCGCTTGGGAATGATGCCCATCACCGCACGCAGAGTGGTAGTCTTGCCAGCTCCGTTGCGACCGAGCAAGGTGACCACTTCGCCTTCCGCGACGGCAAAACTCATCCCGTGCAGGATGTGGGATTCGCCGTACCAGGCCTGCAGCTCGTCGATTGCCAGCAGCTGGCGCGTTGCGGTGGCCAGCTCAGGCATGGCCGGTCCCGAGATAAGCTTCGATGACCTCAGGGTTGCCCGATACAGCGGCATAATTGCCCTCGGCGAGGATGCGCCCCCGTGTCAGCACCGTGATCACATCCGACAGATTCTCGACGACCGAGAGGTTGTGCTCGACCATCAGTACGGTGCGGTCGGCCGCCACCTGGCGGATCAGGGCCGAGATCCGAACGATGTCCTCTTGGCCGAGCCCAGCCATGGGCTCGTCCAGCAATAGCATCACCGGATCGAGCGCCAGTGTCGTAGCAATCTCGAGCGCCCGCTTGCGTCCATAGGGCAGCTCGGCGGCCAGCACGTCATCAAAACCGGAAAGCCCGACCGCGTCGAGCAACCCGTCGGCGCGCGGGTTGAGGGTCTGAAGGGTGTGCGCGGAGCGCCAGAAGTGAAACGAGTTGCCGAGCTTCTGCTGCAATGCGACGCGAATGTTGTCGCGCACCGTCAAATGCGGAAAGACGGCGGAGATCTGAAACGATCGCACCATCCCGCGGCGTGCGATCCCGGCGGGGCGCTCGGCGGTGATGTCGTGCCCGTTGTAGATGATCCGCCCGGCACTCGGGTCGAGGAACTTGGTCAACAGATTGAACACGGTCGTCTTGCCGGCCCCGTTCGGGCCGATCAGCGCGTGGATGGTGCCGCGGCGGATGCGCAAATCCACTCCTTGCACCGCCGTAAAGCCGCGGAACGCCTTGGTCAGACCGCGGGTTTCGAGGATCACGTCGTCCAAGCGGAAGCCGCCGCTATTGTTTTGATTGCGGCGGTACCCTAATCCGAGCATTCGACAGGAGCAATCTGCAGAAGGACATTGGAAGTGGAGGACCCGACCGAGCGCGCTTTGGCCGAAATCAGGTTCGGTCCCGACGGCCTCGTGCCGGCCATTGCGCAGCAATACGACACCGGCGAGGTCCTGATGCTGGCGTGGATGAACCGCGAGGCGATCCGAGTGAGCCTCGCCGAGGGCCGCGCCTGCTACTGGTCGCGGTCCCGGTCAAGGTTGTGGCGCAAGGGTGAGACCTCTGGGCAGGTTCAGCTGCTGCGTGAGCTTTGCCTCGATTGCGACGGCGACACGGTCTTGCTGCTGGTCGATCAGCGGGGCGTCGCTTGTCACACGGGCCGGCGCAACTGCTTTTTTCGTGCTTGGCGCGAGGGTGTCTGGGCCGTTATTGCCGAGCCGCAAGTCTCGCCGGAGCATCTCTATCCCGCGGCATCGAAGTAGCGCAGGGGAGCGTTAGGTCAGCGGGTCGCCTCCGGAAACCAGTCGCCGAGCACCTGTTCGGCCGTAAAACCACCTTGCTCGAGCCGCTCCCATACCTTGTTGGCCCGTTCGCCGTATCGCTCCAGATCCGAAGCGGCGAGCTTTGCTGCCGAGTTCGTTTCGTCGGCGATCAACTCGTCAACCTGGCGGCGAAGACTGGGACTATCGCGCAGCACATCTTCGATTTCGCTGCGGCCATCAATAACGGTTGAGCACCATCCGACACGAGGCTCCGCTGCGGAAGACGCCTCGAGCTTGTATAGGTGGCGCAGAATGCGCCTGATCTGCGATCTCAGCTGCCGGCGGTCCGATTTACCCAAACTTTCGATCTCTTCCGCCAAGTTTTCCCAGTCAAGCGGGAGATCGGAATCCTTCGCTCGGCGCAGCGCCGCGGCCTGCTCCTGGGTCCACAGAAAAAAATCCTGGTCGTACAGCTCGGCGCTGTTGGCCATCTGTCGCCTCCTCAGGCGGATGATGGAGCTTGGCGGCGATGCGGACAAGACACGTCAGATCATTTGGACGCTGTTTTCCGACGCGAGCATCAAATAAACGCTTGACCTTTACTTTGACGTCTGGCGCGCCGGCCACCGCGGGCCGAGAGGTTCACGCCGCTCTGGCGGTAATCCCGGTGTCGGCGGGCCGCGCGGCGCGGCGGATCATCTCGGCGCCCTTCTCGGCGATCATGATCGTCGGCGCATTGGTGTTGGTCGAGGTCACTGCCGGCATGACCGAAGCGTCGATGACGCGCAGGCGCTCGAGACCACGGACGCGCAATTGATCGTCAACCACCGCCATCGCGTCATTGCCCATCTTGCAGGTGCAGGTGGCGTGATAGACGGTCGAGCCCTTCTGCCGAGCATGGTCGAGTAATTCTTCGTCGGTCGCGACCTGGGCGCCGGGGAGAATTTCGGGAGCGCAATACCTGGCAAGCGCCGGCGCGGCGAAAAGGCGCCGTATAAATCTGAGACCACCGACAATCGCACGCCGGTCGGTCAGATCGCTCAGATAACGAGGATTGATCGCCGGCGCGTCAGCAGGGTCCGGCGTTTTCGCCTCGACATAGCCGCGCGACAAGGGCCGCATCTGCCAGGCCCCGGCGGTGATGCCCGGGAAGTCGTCGAGCTCCCCGATCTGGCCGTCCTTGAAGCTCCCGGGCGCGATGCTGCACTGCACGTCGGGCGTCGCCGACTCTTCGAGCACCTTGACCGAGGCCGCGGCCAAAGATGCGCTGTAGGTCAGCATGCCTTTGCCGGTGACCAGATAACGCAACACCTCGGCGGCCAATGGGACGCCGCGCGAGCGCTCGTTGACCGTCCAGGCGCCTTTCACCGAATAGCTCATGCGGGCGATGTAGTGGTCCTGAAGGTTCTGCCCGACTCCCGGCAATTCGTGCACAACCGGGATCCCGACCCGCTTCAGATGCTCGGGCGCGCCGACACCAGAGAGTTGCAGGATATGCGGCGAGCCGATCGCGCCAGCCGAGAGCACGACTTCGCGGTCGGCATCGACACGCTGCACGGCCCCGCCTCTCTCATACTCGACCGCGACGGCGCGGCGGCCATCGAACAGGATGCGGCGCACCTGCGCCTTGGTGACGACCTGCAAGTTAGGGCGCTTCGCCGCCGGCCGGAGATAAGTCCGGGCGGTGCTGGCCCGTCGCCGGCCGCCGCGGGTTTGCTGGCACCAGCCGATGCTGTCGCCGGCGCCGGCCGGCAAATCATTGACATCCTCGCGGTATTGCAGGCCGATTTCCTTGCCGGCTTCGATTACCGTCGCGCAGAGCGGGGAGCGGTCCATCTTCGATGTAGACAGCGGACCGCCCTTGCCGCGAACTTCGGTCTCGCCGCCCTCCCAATTCTCGGCTTTCTTGAAGTAGGGCAGCACGTCGTCCCACGACCAGCCGCGATTGCCAAGCTGCGCCCAGTGGTCAAAATCTTCGGGCTGGCCTCGGATGTAGATCAGTCCGTTGATCGAGCTCGATCCGCCTAGCACCTTGCCGCGCGGATAGAGGATTGCGCGCCCGGCGGTGCCGGGATCGGGTTCGGCATGGAAACCCCAGGTAAAGGTCGGATGGTCGAGCAATCTCATGAAGCCGGCCGGGATATGGATGTAAGGGCTCCAATCGCGCCCGCCGGCTTCGATCAGAATAACCTTGGCGCTGGGGTCCTCGGTCAGCCGGTTGGCTAGCACGCAACCCGCCGAACCCGCACCGATGATCACATAATCCGCCATCACGATAATCCTCCCTTATCGGTGATCCGATCGTCGGGTCATCCCGTAACCACTGCCTCTAAGCTAACCGGAGCGACTCCACCCAGCAACCGCCCGGCCAAGCAACGCGCGTCGGCGCAGGCCGCATCGGGGAAATTCGACCGCCGCCTGCTGTTGATTGCCTCGCAGGCCGAACCAAACCATAGGCTCGGTATTTCCGCAGCGTTGTAATAGTCTCTGACCCGAACAACCCGGCGAGGTGGCGGGCGTGGCCAAAGAGAGGCGCCTGGGTGCGCGCGAGGTCGAGGAGATCTTCACGGCTTTCGCCGAGGCCATGCGCGAGCTGCCACCGGATATCGAAGCTGGTTGGCTCGATGCCCAGGGCGATCTTCGACTTGCGCCCGACATCGCACGAAAACTGCGAACCGCACGAAGGGTGCGCCAGCTGCTTCTGGAGCTGCGGCAGCGCGAAAGCGAGGGCTGAGCGGCCGTCAATGGGCTCAAAGCCCCGCAACGATCCCCTCTTCGTGAAGCCGGGAGATTTCGGTTGAGGAGAGACCGAGCATCTCAGCGAGGACGAGGTCCGTGTGCTCTCCAAGAAGCGGTGCCGGACGCGGTGGTCGGCGCGGCTCGTTCGAGAAATCCAGCGGCAACCCCGGTGCCAGATACCTCCCGATGCCGGGCTGCTCGATGAGCGAAAAGAGCGGATTTGCCTCTGAACAGCGCGGATCCGTCCGCACCAAATGCACGAAATCCTGAAAATGGCCCCACAACACGCCGGTTCCGGCAAAGCATTGCCGGATCTCCTCGAGCGTGCGGCTCGCGCACCAGCGGGCGAGGAGGGCGGCGATTGCGTCGCGCGCCTGGTAGCGGCCGGCCTCGGTGTCGAGATCGACATTCATCATCGGCCCGATCATCGCCAGCCGGTCGGCCAAGCCGGTCGCGTCGCCGATCGCGCGCCATTGCCGCCGGGTCAACGCGATAATCATGACCCGGTTGCCATCCGCCGTCGCGAAATCGCGCCCGAAGCTGCCGTAGAGATCATTGCCGATCGCGGGGCGCGCCGTGCCGTTCATTTGCACGTCGGCGATGTAGCCGAGAGTGCCGACCGTCGCGAGCATCACATCAGCCAAGGCGGCGACGACCTCTTGCCCCTCGCCGGTTCGCGAGCGGTGGCGTTCTGCCGCGAGCAGGCCCGTCGCAAGATAAAGCCCGGCCGCAATGTCCCAAGCAGGCAGGACGTGATTGACGGGTTCGCCGCCGCGGCCAGTCACCAGTGGGAACCCGCTTGCGGCATTGACGGTGTAATCCACGGCCGCCGAGCCATCGCGGTTGCCGACCAGCCGCAACATGATCAGGTCCTGACGGGCTGTGCGAAGCGAGGCGAAATCGAGACCACGCGAAGCAGGCAGGTTGGTCAAGAAAATCCCGCCGCCCGGTCCGGGCGCGGTGATGAGCGCGCGCGCGATGTCGCGTCCTTCAGGCTTGTCGAGCGCCAATGCGACAGAGCGCTTGCCCTTGTTGAGGCCAGCCCAATAGAGGCTGGCGCCGTTGGAGGTTACCGGCCAACGCGCGAAGTCGATGCCGCCGCCGATCGGATCGATGCGGATCACATCGGCGCCCATCTGCGCCATCGTCATGCCGCCGAGCGGCGCCGCGACAAATGCCGAGATCTCAACGATTCGGAGATCTGCGAGAAGCCGATTCATCCCGCAATCCTGGTCCGCTTCTAGCGCAGCCGCAACGCTTTCGCTTTATCGTCTGCGAATGCTCCCTCGCCCTGCTTGCGGGGCGAGGAAGGTGTGGTTCTCAGGCGCCGGCGATGAACGAACGCAATGAGCGCGCCTCGTACTCGACCTCGTCGAGGCGGTTCTTCACGACGTCGCCGATGCTGACGATGCCGCATAGCCGCCCGTCCTGAACCACCGGGAAATGGCGGATGCGGCGGTTAGTCATTTCGGCCATCAGCTGCTCGACGCTGTCCGCCGGGTCGCAGGTGACGACCTGCCGGGTCATGACCTCCCCCAGGCGCTGCGACAAGAGATCAGGGCCGTGTTCGGCGAGACCATGCACGATGTCGCGCTCGGAGATGATCCCATCGACGCTCTCGCCATCATCGCTGACGACAAGGGCGCCGATATTGCGGGCAATCAGCAGGTCGATGGCGGCGCCGACCGTTTCGTCCTGCCGGATGGTCGCGACGGCCCGCCCTTTGGTGCGCAGAATGGTTTCAACATTCATCGGAACCTCGCAAACTCACGTGTGGCACCCGTCGCCGGCTCACCACCGGCCAGGAACAGCATAGGACAAAATGCCGCAGCGCGTGAATGAATCTCGCCGAATGAGCGCGATCGCGGCGTGATTCACGGAACGGCCCGGAGGAGAGATGGGATGGAACGCATCGAAATTGCTGGGGTCTCGCTGGAAGTCATGGCTGCGGGCAAAGGCCCACCGCTGCTGTTCCTGCACGGCGGGGACTATTTCGCGCAACATCAGGAATTCTTTGACAAATTGGCGCGGCGTTGGCGAGTGATGGTCCCGAGGCACCCGGGCTTTGGCGGGTCGGGGCGGCCGGACGGATTTCGGACCGTTCACGATCTCGCTTATCTCTATCTTGACCTGCTCGACACCCAGGATTTCGGCAAGGCGGTGCTGGTCGGCTCGTCCTTTGGCGGATGGATCGCGCTCGAAATGGGCGTGCGCTGCCTCGAGCGGATCGGCCGCCTCGTGCTGATCGACACGGTCGGTGTCAAGTTCGGCGGACGCGAAGAGCGAGACATCGCCGACATCTATGCCCTGCCCCAGCAAGAACTGCTGCGGCGCACTTTTTTCGATCCGGCACGGGCGGCGCCGGATTACAGCCGGCTCGGCGACGATGAAGCCTCGGCCGTCGCCCGCGACCGGCAGGCGACGGCGCTCTACGGCTGGCGCCCCTATATGCACAATCCCGGCCTTCGCCAATGGCTGCGCAGGGTTCGCGTGCCGACATTGGTGATCTGGGGAGAGAGCGACGGCATTGTCGCCCCGGAATATGGCGAGAAGCTCTGCCGGTCTCTCCCCGATGCTCGATTTCTGCCGATCCCGAAGGCGGGGCATTACCCGCAGATCGAACAGCCGGGGCAAGTCGCCGATGCGATCGACGACTTCGCACGCGCGGAGGTGTTGTGATGAAGGTCTGGCATTTCAGCGAGATGGCCTACCACCCGGCTTGGCCGCAGCTCGAAGATTCCTATCGCGTTGTCATCCCGAGCCGGCTCTACGACCCGAAGATCGGCGCCGACCTCTATCACCGCTACCTCGACGAATGGGCGCTGTGCGACGAGCTCGGCATCAACATCATGACCAACGAGCACCACGCGACCGCGACCTGCGCCGACTCGGTGTGCACGATCCCGATGGCGATCCTGGCGCGCGAGACCAAGAAGGTGCGGCTCCTCGCGCTCGGCATGCCGATTGGCAACCGCAACGACCCGATCCGCGTCGCCGAGGAATATTCGATGCTCGACGTTATTTCGCGCGGCCGCATCGAGATGGGTTTCGTCAAGGGGGTGCCGTTCGAAATCTCACCCGCCAACACCAACCCCGCCGACCTGATGGAGCGTTTCTGGGAAGCCCACGACCTGATCTTGAAGGCGATGACGAGCCATGACGGCCCGTTCAATTGGGAGGGCACGCATTTCCAATACCGGCAGGTCAATGTCTGGCCACGGCCGTGGCAAGAGCCGCACCCGCCGGTATGGATGCCGGTCGGCAGCCCCGGCAGCGCAATGGAGGCGGCGGAGCGCGGCATGACAATAGGCGTGCTCAACACCGGCTGGGTGCGCACCCCCCCGATCTTCGAAGCCTACCGGAAGAGGGCAGCCGAAGTCGGCCGCCCAATGACGCCTCAGCGGCTCGCTTATATGGCGCTGATCGGTGTTGGCAATACCCGCGAGGAGGGCTGGCGTCGCGCCGATCAGATCTTGGGGTACAGCCGCACCTCGGGGATTGTTGCGCCGCAATTTATGAACCCGCCGGGCTACGCGTCAGTGGCGCAGAGCGCGCAGGCCTTAAAGACGAGTGGTGCCGGGTTCCGTGCAGGACGCATTCAGTCGCGCGACGGCCGCAATATCGATCCGCACACGATGACGGCCGAGGACGCCATCGATGCGGGTTTGGTTTTCGCCGGCACGCCGGATGATGTTTTCGAACAGCTTCGGGGCTTCCACCAGCATGTCGGCGGCTTCGGGCATCTGCTGATGATGGGCCAAGGCGGCTTGCTGGATCACGAGGAGACGGTCGCCAATCTCCGGCTCTTCAGCACGGAGGTCCTGCCGAGACTGCCTGAGCTGGCAGCCTGATGCGGGGAGCCATCGCGTTACGATCGGGAAAACTTGGCCAATTCTGTGCCAAAATCGGATCTAGAAATCGCCGAAATCGCCGATAATTTTCTCGAGCGAAACTGCCCATCAGGAGGAGAACTGCCAATGTGGAAGGCGCCTGCCTCATTCCTTTGGGGTTGTCTGGGCCTGCTCCCGCTGATTGGTTGCGCCCAATACGCCGCACCGCCCCAAGCCGTTGCGCCGAGCCCTGCAGTGGTCGCCGGCACGGCGTCCGATGACGCCGTGGCTCCGCGTGTCTACACTGGTGGCCCAGCCGCACCGGCTGCGGTTCTGGTCTTTTTGCCCGGCAACGATTTCCTAGTGCGTGACCCCGCGCTCTGGGCCGCTCAGGGCTTTGATGTCGTAATGCCTCAGCCCGCCGATCTCTACCAGCTGGTCGCCGATCAGCAGGCCGCTTTGGCGCGCCTGGTAGCATCGGCACACGCACTGGCGGATGCACCGGTGTGGCTTGTTGGGCCCGGCCCGGCGATCGAAACTGCGCTCGAATCGGCGCCGCAACTTGGTCGCGGAGGAGTTTCCGGCGCCGTCGTGACTTCCGTCAGCTCTAACACAAGCGGCTGCAGCGAGAGTTTCTTCTACTCTGATCCCGGCACCGGCGCGCCGCCGAAAGTCGAGGTCAGGCGGTCCGGCAATTCTGGGCCGGGCTCACCTGCCATTACCGGGCGCCAGCCCCCAATACTGCCGGCACCGTCGGCGCCCCGGCCAAACCAACCACGCATCATCGAGGCTTCTGCCGTGGGGAAAAATTTGGCGGCGGCCGCAACGGTTCGCAATCTTGCCGAGCTGATCAAATCGGCGCCCTCGGGCTGAAACTGGCGGGGGCCGGCGGCCGGGACGCTAATATGAGGGCGGGTAACCGTAGCCGCTCGGAGGGGGCGGTGGCGGGTAGCCATATCCCGGACCATACCCGTAGCTAGGTGGAGGTGGCGGGGTGGTCGCAGCGCCGGTCAAGGCGCCGGTAGCGCCACCGACCGCCGCGCCGATAGCGGCCCCATGT
>JBARIB010000252.1:0-3906 GCA_049799535.1 Allostellaceae bacterium
TGGGTTTTGGATCGGGCATCTTCGTACTTCCTGTCAGTTTTGATCATCTCGACTGTTATTAGATATATCTAAATACGCTCGTGTCAAGGATCGTGAACACACGTTAAAAGGCATGATAAGATCGGCCGCTAATGATGAGCGGAGCAGGACGTGAGCGAGCAGCACGAGCACCGAGGAGCCGATTGGAAGATCCACGGGGTTAAGGTGATCCCGGGTGATCAACTCGACCCGAACACCGCCCAGACCCCGGGGATGGACCGCGCTGCCGCGATCAACCTGGCCCGTGTGGGTGCGCAAAAAATCTGGGCGGGCACCGTCAAGATCGACCCCAATGCCAAGACCGGGGCGCACCACCACGGGCACCTCGAAAGCGTCATTTACGTTCTGAAAGGCCGCGCCCGGATGCGCTGGGGCGACCATCTCGAATACATGGCCGAGGCGGGTCCCGGCGATTTCATCTTTGTGCCGCCCTATGTGCCGCACCAGGAGATCAACGCATCAACCGGCGAGGCGCTCGAATGTGTGCTGGTGCGTAGTGACAACGAGGCGGTCGTCGTCAACCTCGACATCGAGCCGGTCGAGCGGCCCGAGGAGGTCCGCTGGATCGACCCGATCCACCGCCACGGCTGAGCGCGAAGGATCTCCTTCCCGCCGGCGGAAAATAGCAGTCGCCTGCGATTAAGGGGCAGCGCTGCGTTCGGCTAGGATCGCTTCGCCGCGCACCAGGCTCCAGACGTGATCGACCATCTCGACAAATTCAGAGCTGCGGGCGAGTCCCGCATCGCCTTTGTCGAAACGGGTCTCGACGATCTCCTTGATATGCCCGGGGCGGGCCGACATCACCGCGACGCGCTCAGCGAGAAACACCGCCTCCTGCACGTCGTGCGTGACGAAAATGACAGTCTTGCGCGAACGTTGCCAGATGCTGAGCAACTCGGTCTGCATCAGACTGCGGGTTTGCGCGTCGAGCGCGCCGAACGGCTCGTCCATCAAAAGAATGTTCGGGTCGATCGCCAAGGTCCGGGCGATCGCCGCGCGTTGCTTCATGCCGCCTGAGAGTTGCGAGGGGTAACTCTCCTCGAACCCGGTTAGTCCGACAAGCTCGACAAACTCGCGTGCGCGGCGCAGCCGTTCCTCACGTGGCATACCCTGCTTTTCCAGCCCGTAAAGCACATTCTGAATCACCGTCTTCCAAGGAAACAAAGCAAAATGCTGGAAGACGATGCCGCGGTCGGGGCCGGGACCGGCGATCGGCTTATCGTCGACACGGATTGTGCCTTGCTCAACCGGCAGAAAGCCGCCGACGAGGTAGAGCAAAGTGCTCTTGCCGCAGCCGCTGGGACCGAGCAATGCGATGAACTCACGGTCGCGCACCTCAAGCGACACATTGTCGAGAGCCTTGACCGGGCGGCCGCGCGGTGGCCGATAGACATGGCTGACCCGATCGATGACGATCTGAGGCGCTGCGGCCACGGCGCTACTCGCCGTCGATGCGCCGCTTGGCTTCCTCGATCAGCGATAAATCGGCGTATTTCGGGCTGATCGCGATGCGCTTAGGGATGACCCCCATCTCGGCGCTGGCATCGATTTCCTTCTGCACCGAGGCCACATCCGGCCGCGCATCGGGGGAGTGATAAAAGTCGTCTTTGCTGAAGGCAAAGGCGAGATCCTGCTTCGGCAGCTTCGTCACATCCGCCAGAATAGCGAGCGCCTCGTCGCGGTTCCGCGGAGCAAGAAACCAGCGGACGGCGCGGATGTGGTCCTCGAAAAAGTCGATGAGCACCGGCCGATGTGCGGCAATGACATCGCTGCGCATGGCCCAGACCACCGCTTGCGTCGGTCCGACCGCATCCCGCGCGGTGAAGAGCACCCGGTACTTGCCGGATTTGAGCTCGGAGGCGAATTGCGGCAAGGTGCCGATAAGGTCGACTTTGCCGGAGTCGAGCATCGCCGGCATGTTGGCAAAATTTGCCTCAACCGTCGTGAAATCGCTGTCCTTGATGCCGTGCTTGCGGAACATCGTCCGCATGGCGGTATCGCTGGCCGAGCCGATTGCGTTGGTGGCGACGCGGCGACCCTTGATATCCTCGACGCTACGGATCGGGCTATCCGCAAGCACGACAAAATTTTCGCTGAAATAGCCGGGGTGGCCGTCGCTGACGACATCCGCCACGAGACGCTCGTCGAGATGCGCGTTGGTGATCGCCAGCGCCAGCGCGCTCGTGGAGAACGAAGCCACCTCGAGATCACCGATCGCCTGGGCTTGGATCTGCGGTGTCGTGCCGTTGAAACGAAACGGCTGCAGCACGTAACTTTGCCCGAGATGCTTGAACACGGCGGGCTCGCGCTTGCCGAGCGCCTCGATCAGCGGCGCCATGTGACCCGGCGTTACGACCCAGCCGATACGGATCGTCATCGGCTCCGACCGCGCGGTACCGGCCAGACCGATTGCCGCGATCAGCCCCACAGCCGCTGTCCGCATCCTCCCGCTCATGCGCATCTCTGTTCGAGTCCTTCGCCGGATCGCAGTTTTCGGCATCTTCATAGCGTCGCACTGTCTCGCAGAGAAGGGGCGGGATGACCAAATCAGCGGGTACGATGCCGCTGGCCCTCCGGGCCGGCGCCGATTTCTTCTCGCGGCGGCGGCGTGGTGTATAGTGCGCCGCCATCGGAAAGGAGGTGCCGATGGAAATTCGGCAAGCTCTCACCTTTGACGACGTAATGCTCGTGCCGGCGGCGTCGGCGATCATGCCCGGCGAGACGGACATCCGCACACGGCTGACGCGCGAGATTGAGCTCGGAATCCCTCTGGTTTCCGCGGCGATGGACACGGTCACCGAAAGCGCGCTGGCGATCGCGATGGCCCAGACCGGCGGAATCGGCGTGATTCATCGCAACATGTCGGTCGAGCAGCAGGCCGACGAAGTCCGTAAAGTTAAAAAATTCGAAGCCGGAATGGTCGTTAATCCGGTCACGATTAACCCCGACCAGTCTCTCGCCGACGCTCTGCGACTCATGGCCGACCACAAGATCTCGGGCATCCCTGTCGTCGAGCGAGGCTCGGGTCGCCTCGCCGGCATCATCACCAACCGCGATGTTCGATTCGCCGAAGATCCGCGTCAGCCGGTCTCCGAGCTTATGACCAAGGATCACCTCGTCACGGTGCATGAGAACGTCGATCGAGAAGACGCGAAGCGGTTATTGCATCAGCATCGCATCGAGAAACTGCTCGTCGTCGATGAAGCGTATCGCTGCGTCGGCCTGATCACCGTCAAAGATATCGAGAAGGCGCAGCGCTTTCCGATGGCGTGTAAGGACGAGCATGGCCGTCTGCGGGTCGCTGCAGCAACCGGTACTGGTTCCGACGGCATTGAGCGGGCGGAGGCGTTGTTCGCGGCCGGTCTCGACGTGTTGGTGGTCGATACCGCGCACGGGCATTCCGAACGCGTGATGCAGACTCTGCGGCAGATTCGCCGGTTGTCGAACTATACGCAGGTGATTGCCGGCAATGTGGCGACGGCGGAGGGCGCCCGGGCGCTGGTGGAGGTAGGCGCCGACGCCATCAAGGTCGGGATCGGCCCGGGCTCGATCTGCACCACCAGGGTCGTCGCGGGAGTCGGCGTGCCGCAGTTCACCGCGATCGTCGATACGGTGGCCGAATGCCGCAAGGCCGGCGTGCCGGTGATCTCGGATGGCGGCATCAAGTTTTCGGGCGACCTCGCCAAGGCGATCGCCGCCGGTGCGGACTGCGCCATGCTCGGATCATTGTTCGCGGGCACCGACGAAAGCCCGGGCGAAGTCTTCCTCTACCAAGGCCGCAGCTACAAATACTACCGCGGCATGGGCTCCACCGGGGCGATGGCGCGCGGCTCGGCCGACCGCTATTTCCAGCAAGAGGTAACCAGC
>JBARIB010000253.1:0-2772 GCA_049799535.1 Allostellaceae bacterium
GCATTTTGTCCTCCCATTTCGTGTAGTTTGCAATCGACGCCGGCCCAGATAGCGTTCCGGCGCGTGAAAAGTATCAGTTAACGATAAGGAGTCAACGCATTTCTGACGAATTTTTGACGAATTCCGCCACATGATGTTTTTATTAAGGCCGTCACATTCTGTTGAATGCGCAGAGATTGAATCTCGAGTGGGCATAAAGTGGTTGGCATGGAAAGGCGACGCGGTGGGCCCTGCTGCGAACGACAATCGCCGCGTAGCCCCCGCCTCTTAGCCGAGAGTCAGCAGGCGGCCATACCCCGGAATGAGCTGGCGGACGCCGGCCAGGCGCAGCGCGTGCCATATCATCGCTGAAGCGCTCGAAATCACCGGTTTTCCGAGATCCTGTTCGAGCAACTCCAGTACCGGCACAGTCGGCAGCCCAGTGCCGCTGAGGAAGACGGCTTCGGCGTCCTCTCGATCGACCATGCGGGCGAGCCGGTACGCCCGCTCGGCGGTTTCGTCGTAGATGTTGGTAACGCCCGGCAAATTGGCAAAGTTGACCACCTGCAAACCATGCGCTTCGAGATGCGCCTTGCCTTGCTCCGTCGTTTCCGGCGAATAGGGCGTGCCTAGCCCCAAACGGCGGATATTGAGCCTTTCCAAGGCCTGCAGCACCGCTCCGAAGGCAGTGACGACGCGTGTACCGGTCGATTTCTGCAACCGCTCGAGCAGGTCGGCCTCGCCCTGTCGGCCGAGATGATAGCTCGTTGCGGTGTGTGCCACGACGATGACGTCGGGGTTCACCATCGCGAGCAGCTCGATGCTTTCGTCGATGTGCTCCACCATCATGCGGTTGCGCTCGTCCTGACCCTCAAGCGAGCCTGTGGCGCCCCGCGCGAACATGCGGTGAAAATGCAATGACACGCCCGCGGGCGCCAGTGCGATCATTTCCTGTTCTACGGTCGGGTTTCCCGGCGGCAGCAGAAAACCCAGTCTTGCTCTCCAGCCGATCATTCCCGTTTCCCTCTGTGTCGGCCGCTCAGATGACGCCGTCTTCCCGTAGTCTCCTGACTTCGTCGGGGCCGACGCCGCACAGCTCTTCCAGCAGCGCCTCGCTGTGCTCGCCGAGAAGCGGCGGTCGGGCGACTTCTGCCGGCGAATCCGACAACTTTATCGGGCAGCCAACGGTCTTGTAGATCCCACGTTTTGGATAATCGATATCGAGGATCATCTCGCGCGCCTTCAGATGCGGGTCGGCCAGCACTTCGCCGGTGTCCTGACAGGCGCCGCAAGGTACTCCGGCCTCGCCTAAGATGCGCATCACGTCATATTTGCTGCGCTGGCGCGTCCAATCCTCGATGATCGCGTTCAACGCCTGGCGGTTTTCCCAGCGAATCTCCGGGCTATCGAAGCGCGGATCATTCGCCAATTCCGGCCGGCCCATCGCCTTCACCATCGCCGGCCACATCTGCTGCTGGGCGGTAATGAAGACGTAATCGTTCGGACCGCCCGGCGCACAGGCATAGGTGGTGCTTGGCACGTTTTGGCCGAGTTGGTTGCCACGCCGCGGCATTGGATGGCCAAAGCGTTGGTGGTCGCGCAGGCTGACCCGGATCAGATTGACGACAGCGTCCTGCATCGACACCTCGACATGCTGGCCGCGCCCCGAATTATGGCGCTGCTGCAGTGCTGCCAGGATCCCGATTGCCATATGCATGCCGGTTCCCGAATCACCGATCGCCGGCAATACATAGGTCGGCGGGTTTTCCGGGAACCCGGTGACGCTCATCGCTCCTCCCATCGCCTGGGCCACCGGCTCGAAGCTCTTGTAATTGGCGTAGGGGCCATAGCTCCCAAAGCCCTTGATCGTCGCATAGATGAGCCGCGGATTGATTTTCGACAAAACCTCCCAGCCCAGACCCAGCCGGTCCAATGCGCCTGGGCTAAAATTCTCGACCAATACATCGGATTTGCCGATCAGTTCTTTGAACAATTCTTTGCCGCGACCGCTCTTGAGGTTAAGTGTCAGGCTGCGCTTGTTGGCGTTGAACAGAAGGAAAAAGAGGCTGTCGCCGTCTTGGTCGCGCATGTTGCGGCGAGCAATATCGCCACCCTTGGGCTCCTCGAGCTTGATCACGTCGGCCCCGAGAAAGCCTAGGATCTGCGCGCAGGCTGGGCCCGCCTGATTGTGGGTCATGTCAATGACGCGAATGCCCGACAGCGCCTTGTCCATGCTTCGCTCCCGCGTTGGACCGTCGGATCGAGCCTAACACCGCGGCTCTATGTCACCAAGACCGCACCGCCAGGTTCGAGCGGAGGAGATCGTCTATACGCCAGACGCGTTCAGCAGCTGCAGTGCTCTGCCGCTACCGGTGCGCTATAATTTCCCCGCGGATCGATATCCGCCACTCAGGCTGGGGAAAATCAATGGGACTGACGTTAGAAGAAGCCAATCGCGTCATTCGCCGCGCCTTGGCGAAGGCACAGGAGCTCAACATCAAGATCAGCGCCGCAGTTTGCGACAGCGGCGGCCGGCTGATCGCATTTCAGCGCATGGACAATGCGATTTGGGCGAGCGCCTATGGCAGCCAGGGCAAAGCGGTCGCGTCGGCGGCATTCGGCCGGCCGAGCGGCGAGCTGTCCGAGCGGGCAGACCAGCCGACCCCCCGCGGCATCGCCGCCGCCTCTGGCGGCCACATGATCATGGGTCAGGGCGCCGTGCCGATCACGCGGAACGGAATCGTCGAAGGCGCCTGTGGGGTAGGCGGCGGCACCTCTCAGCAGGACGAAGAC
>JBARIB010000254.1:0-1655 GCA_049799535.1 Allostellaceae bacterium
ATCAATTGGCTGTTGAGCAGATCGCGGATAATCTCCTGTCCAATGCCGTCAAGTACGGCGCGGGCGAGCCGATCGAGGTCTCCTTGGTCCGTGACGGCACCGAAGCATGGCTGACCGTACGGGATCACGGGATCGGCATCTCGGAGGAAGACCAGGCTCGCATTTTCGGCGCCATCGAGCGCGCGGTGACGCGGCGCGAGCAAGGCGGTTTCGGCATTGGCCTCTGGTATGTCCGCCAGCTCGTCGATACCATGCGCGGCGAGATTCGCGTCAATAGCTGCCCTGCCCAGGGGTCGACATTCACTGTGATCTTGCCGATTTCGGCGGCGTAAGGGGAGCGGTGCCTACCGATCCAAGCGATGCCGTCCGGCCGACGCTGTTTGAGCGGGTACCCACCGGCATCCCCGGCCTCGACACCGTGTTGCGAGGAGGCTTTCTCAAGGCGGGCATTTACATCGTCCGAGGCGAGCCGGGAACGGGCAAGACAATCTTCGCTAACCAGTTCTGCTTCAATCACGTCGCTGCCGGGAATCATGCGGTTTACGTCACTCTCCTAGCGGAGACGCACGACCGTATGATGCAGCACATGCAGACAATGTCGTTTTTTGAGCCGGCGCGTATTCCCGACGGTCTTTATTACGTCAACGGTTTCCGCGTCCTCGAGGAAGACGGCATCAAGGGGTTTCTCGATTTATTGCGGCGGGAAATTCGCACACATAATGCGACCTTGCTCGTCCTGGATGGTCTCGTCGTCACCGAGGAATCGAGCGGGTCGGACCGTGATTTTCGGAAGTTCATCCACGAGCTTCAAGCGCACATAGCCATCGAAGGTTGTACGGCGTTGCTTCTGACGAATGGCCGCCGCAACGAGTACCACCCCGAGCACACGATGGTAGACGGGGTTATAGAACATCACGATGTGCTGTTCGGTATGCAAGCCGAGCGGGAGCTGGAGGTGCGCAAGCTCCGCGGCACCGACGCCCTGCGCGGGCGGCACTCGTTCCGGATCACGGAAGCAGGCATTGTCGTCTATCCCCGAATCGAGGTGCTGCTGGCCCGCCCCTCGGCCCATGACGAGTGGCCCGATGAGCGATGTGTCACCGGTGTCAGCCAGCTCGACGCGATGCTTTGCGGCGGTATACCGCGCGGCACTGCAACGCTGGTCCTGGGCGCCTCGGGTGCGGGAAAGACGAGCCTCGGTCTGCATTTTCTGTCGCGATCGTCCGCCGAGGAGCCTGGGCTCTTGTTCGGCTTTTACGAGATGCCGCTGCGCCTGCGGCTGAAGGCGGCCCACATCGGCATTAGGCTCGACGGCCTGATCGAACAAGGCCATCTGGAGTTCCTCTGGCACCCGCCTACCGAGGACGTCCTCGACGCGCTCGGCAACCGGCTTCTCGAGGTCGTGCGGCGGCGCGGAGTGAAGCGGCTCGTCGTCGACGGCCTCCTCGGGCTCCAGGAAATTGCTGCCGACCGGCCGCATCGGATCGGCCGATTCTTGACAGCGCTGGCGAACGAGCTTCGCGTGCTCAAGGTGACCACGCTTTACACGGCCGAGACACGGAACCTGATTGGTGCAATCATCGAGGGGCCGACAATCGGCCTGTCGACAATCGCCGAAAACCTGATCCTGCTGCGATACGTCGAGATTAGGTCGC
>JBARIB010000255.1:0-2128 GCA_049799535.1 Allostellaceae bacterium
CCGGGACCGTGCAGCGGCCCGCCGATGTCGTTCAGGCCTGCACGGCAGGGGCGCGGTTCTTGGTCAGTCCAGGAATGACGCCGGAACTTGCAGGGGCCGCGCTGGCGACCGAGCTGCCTTATCTTCCAGGGGTGGCCACGCCCTCCGAAGTTATGGCGGCGCGCGATCTCGGCATCAGCTTTCTCAAGCTGTTTCCGGCAGAGGCGGTTGGCGGGATTGGCCTGTTGCAGGCGCTTGCGCCGGTTTTCTCGGGGATCGCTTTCTGCCCGACAGGCGGCCTCGACGAGCATTCGGCGGCGGAATATCTCAGATTGCCGAACGTGCCGATGGTGGGCGGCTCGTGGATGGCACCTGGAGAGGCGATCGCTGCCGGCGACTGGGCGAGAGTCCGCCGGCTGGCCGAGCGCGCCAGCGCTATCGGGCGGCTGGAGGCCGGCTGAGGGACCGCTCACCCACCCTGCAGGCCGCCAGCCGTATTCGAGCCGCAGCCCGGCTCTGAGCTACGGGCTCAGTTGGTTCCCAGACGGCGGCGGCCATTCCCCGTATCGCGTCTGCCCCGCCCCCGAGGCCGAACAACCGGCGCGGCCGCAGCCCAGTCAACACCTCGGTAAAGCAAGAAGGGGCGCAGCGATCCAGGCCTTCAAGCCAGTTCTGATCGAGAAAAGAGGCGAGAGCAGGCTGGCCTAGCTCCGCCTCCCAGATGATTCCGAGCAAAGATGCCGCCGACTCGTCGCATTCGCGTGCAAGCGGAGAGAGGACGGCCGCGCGCTCGGCCGCCTCGCGATCCACCGTATCCGGACCGGGTCCGAGCCCGAAATCGGCAAGCCTTCGCCGCTCGGGCGGGGCTAATACGAAATGTGCGATTTCGTGGAGGATGACATAGGCCTCGGTCGCACCGTTCAGCGCCGTCCCATCCCAGTTGAACCGGCACGATGTGCCCTCGGGATGAACCGCCATGCCCAAGCTGCGGGCCATACGAAGCGCTGCCCGCCGATGTGCTTCGGCTTGCTCGCCGACCGCGCGATCGGCGGAGGTCGCGCGGATTCGGCGGAATACCGAGCGCGGGAATGGTCCTCGAAGGCCGGCCGCAAAGCGGTCGAGAGCCTGCCCGAGTTCTTCTCGGGCGATCGGGGTCAGTATCATCTACGCGAACATGGGTGCGATGTGCGGATCGGGAAGAGCTGGCCCAAAGTCTGCTCCTCCGATCAGATTCGTTAGCGATTGTCGGGTTAGCGGCGGTCGATATTGCTGGTGCAGGGGTGACAGGCATCTGCACTCCCGACAGAGCCAAGCCACGTCGGATCGAACCGAAACGCGGCGGTGATGATACCGTTGTCGGACCCTCAGCAGTAAAAGCATAGAATAGCGCTTTGAAGATACCTCACAAGCGGCTCAAGAGACGCAAGCCGCTCGTAGACGTCGAGTTAGATTTCTTCCGCCAGCCCAGGGCAACCCGCGTTGAGAAGAAACTCACGCTTAGAAACGAAGCCGTCATCGGCATCGAACTTGTCGGGATCGCACGGCAGATTCGGGTTGTCCCCGACAGCCTGCGGCGGGTTTTGCTCACCACCAGCTTCTAGTCAGCAACCCATCAATTAAGATCGTCAGCTAGGCTTGCCGGGTTCGGGTCGGACTTTGATTGTTTGACCATCGGTAGAATTTTGCTGATAGATGAGCTCGGCGATCTTGAGCAGCAGAGCGCGGTTGACATTGGCCGCAATCGCGTAAGCGAGACCGTCATCGACCCAATAGAATGCACCCACACCATTCTGTTCTTGGTACTGAAATTCGCTCTCTTCCCCGCCTGCAACGGGCAGATAATAGCAGCTCAGGCGGGTGCCCTTGCCGTCCTGGTACATGAACAATGCCGCGGGACCGCTATCGGCAGACAGAAGCCGGCCTCCCATCAGCTGGAACCCCAGCGAGCCGAGATTGGGCGCAATCAGCTGATGTCCGAGGCGCTTCGACAGCCACTGGACCAGATGCGCTTCCTCGTTGGCGCCCACCTCGACTGGGTGACGGGTTTCGACTGAGAACGTCCGGTGCGCCGCGATCGCGTCGTCGAATACCGTGCTCGCGAGCCGCGCCGAGGCCGACGGACCCAGCTGCGGCAACATTTCGTGAGCGG
>JBARIB010000256.1:0-3038 GCA_049799535.1 Allostellaceae bacterium
CCCACGGCTCGACGGGATGAACCGGTCCTCGGCCTCTCAAGGATTATCCAGCGAACACTGTTGCGTACGGGCAAACCAGAAGTAAGCTCAGCAATGTACGGCAATAAGTACTGTAGTCGGCGGTCTGCAAGGTCGGGACCAATTTTTGGCTTAGGAATGAGTTCTGGTCCGAACAACTTGGGTTTTCTCGCTCTTGTCGCGGTGTTTCTCGTGAGCACCCTAATAGCGATTGTGGTCCCACTGCACCAGTCGGGGCTTCTCACCGGTTTCGCCCGCTCCTTTCCTGTCACAAAGCTACATCACGAGACCGGTTTCGCGTACATCGCCGCCTTTCCAGCACCCACAATGCTCGAGCTCGGTACAACCAAATATAGCCTTCTCGAAGATGGTCGCCCTCTCGGGCCCGCAAACAGCGTTCACGACGAAATCCGCAATAAAGGAGGTGGAAGATACTCCTTCTGGAAAGGCTCCCTCTACCTATCCGCGAGCGACAACACCGATCCGGCGGCAAGTAAGCACTCATACGCGCTGGTCACCCCGATCCCTGTGCCCCTTTGGCTGATATTGATTGATCTCGCGGCGGCGACTCTCTCCGCGGTTCGACTCTCATACCACCCGGTGAGCTCCAGAATGATCGGCGCCGTTTTTGGGCACCCGATCATGGCCAGAATGTTTCAAGGGGTTTTGGCCAAAGCCCCGGGGCAGGCGGTGTTGCTGAATGCAGCAATCTATGCCGTGGCATGGCTAATAGCGCCTTGGCGCTTCTTTCTCGGTGCAGATGGTACTCCCTATGATTGGCTGCGCCATGCCTCCTTGCTGCTCCTGGCTTTGGCCGCATACCGTTGGCGCGCCGACCGCCTGCCCGCCTGCCTCCGCATATTTCTTCGGTCTATCGCATTATACCTAATCTTCTTGTCGCTTGCGCGATGGACCCCTGTATTGGGATCACCCATAAGGGCGGATAATATCCCACTTTGGTTCGAAATCCGCGACGATCGCTTCATCGCGGCCGCAATGGCCGCACTCGGCTGGTTCCGACCAGCCTGCCTACTTTACGCTGTTGCTGAAAATCTGTGGTTTCGCCGCGCGATTGAGCGGATGGTTGATCAGCCGTTCTCGGTCCTAGACGAACTGCCCATGGCCGAGATGGTGACCTTTCTCATTCTCTCGGCGCTGCTGATCGAGGGAGCACATCTTCTAAGAGCTTGGGGCAAAACAGGCGGCTTCTACCGAGGACCAAGGCTCCACGGCATCTCCAACCCGGTCCGCAAGATGGCGCTCGAGTATACTTTATTGATTTGCTTGGCCATTCATTTTTCGAATTATTTTTACTCGGCTGTAGCGAAATGGACACTCGATGGGCCGATTGGCAGCTGGGTCATCGCCAACCCTACCCATCTTCTTGTCGCAAACGCTAGGGAGCTGGGTACATCCGGGCTCCTCGCGATGCCAGATCGCGGAGATAACCTGCTAGCTCAGTTGGCCAAGTTGGACACCGTCAATAACGTGATTACCATTGCGACCCAGTTGGGATCAGTGGTCGCGCTTTGCGTACCGGCCGGCGCACCTTTTCTGGCGCTGATCTACGATGTATGGCACCTCGGAGTTGGCTTCCTTGCTGGCATCTTTTTCTGGAAGTGGATGACAGCAAACGTTTGCTTCGCGCTGGCGCTGCCGAGAGCGCGATGCCCAATTTCTACAGGAATGAGGGCGCTTCTGGTCCTAGTTCTGCTGACCGCAACGTACCGATTCTCTCTCTTCGCTGCGGGGTGGTATGACACGCCGCTCGTTAACACAGTGAAAGTATATGCTGTAACGCGGAGCGGCGGAGAGGTTGAAGTCCCGCCGAATTTCTATCGGACGGTGTCCTATCTCTTCACGACGCAATACCCGTGGATGCCAGCGCTCCAGAAGGCTTTCGGTCAAAGCAATACGTTCGGGACCGTCTACCACTGGACGGATTTCCAACGTGCCGAGAGTTGCGGTGAGTGGCCATCCCGACCTGGCCCGGCCGGGGTGCCCCTCACCACTTTTGTCAAACCTCAGCTTGTAGGGATCATTCGGGCGGCCCACAGAGACGAACTCGCGCGCGAGGGAGGAACAGGTGGTCCAGCACAGGGTTTCGATCTCTTCCCCCATCACGTATTCTCGGTCCCTACCGCATTTCCGGCATTTGAAAGCCTCGACCTCGCAGACGTACGATCGTATCGTGTACGTATTGAAGAGATTTGTCAGGCCGATGAGAAAGAAGGACGGCGTGTTATACGATCCGCGGATTGGGAAATCCCGCTTGCCTCCGAATAAGCCGATTCACCGACTGCTTGTTCTCTACGATGGCGCCTGCCCTTTATGCACCTCTTATGTCCGGAGAATCCGGATCGCCGAAAACGTCGCGCAGATCGAGCTGCTAAATGCCCGTGATCAAGCGGCTTTGGTCGCGGGATTCCGCGAGCGAGGTATTGAGATCAACCGCGGCATGATCGTAATGGTCGACGACGAGCTCTACTATGCGGAAGATGCCCTTCGGGTGCTTGCTGCTTTATCGACCGGCTGGGGACCGTGGAACCGCCTCAGCGCATTCCTTTTCCGGTCGCCTCGTCGGGCGAGCGTGTTTTACCTGATGATGGTTGCCGGTCGTCGGACGCTGCTGTGCCTGATGCGGCGAAGTCAGATCGCATAACTCGAGAGGACGAAACAAGCAAGTTAGCGCGTCGCTCGTTTTCGCTTGCTTTCGGATTTAGCGGAGGCACCAAAATTCGCGCCGCTAGGCCGATACCGTTAGCCAGATAGAGCCACGGCGGGATAGCCGTACAAGGCCATGGTCTCGGCGATCATGCGATCGACCCCGAATCGCTCGCGCACAAAGCGGGGACCGATCTCGCGAGCACGATCGAACCATTGCGGATCGTCGATCATTGCGCAAAGACGCGATGCCGCCGCGTCCGGTGAATCATCACCGCAGACAATGCCGTTCTCTCCCGGCATCACGGCTTCCGCGACACCGCCGGCCTCCATTGCCATCACCGGCAACCCTAACC
>JBARIB010000257.1:0-1966 GCA_049799535.1 Allostellaceae bacterium
GTGTTGGACGGCCAGGGTGCGGCGGGGACCCAGATCGCCGCCTCAGCGACCGGGCCGCAATACGGGCGCGGCGGCTCGGTGACAGTGGCGGCAAACAGCTTGACGGTCGAGGGCGGGGCGCAGGTCGCTAGTTCCACCGCCGGGCCCGGCCAGGGCGGCGATGTCAATCTGATCGTTGCATCGGACATCGTGTTGCCGGATCCTGGACCGCAAATCACCGCGCAGTCGACCGGCAGCGGTGACGCCGGCTCGATCACCGTCTCGGCGCTTCGCTTGTTGATGAGCAATGGTGGGGCAATTTCGACCGACGCTACGACCTCGACGGCGAGCGGCGGCAACATCACCCTGAACGTGCGTGATTTCCTCTATCTCACGAGCAGCGAGATCACCACCTCGGTCAAGGGCGAGACCGGCAACGGCGGCAACATCACGATCGATCCGCAACTCTTCATTCTCGATCACAGCAGCATCATCGCCGAGGCCATCGAAGGGCATGGCGGCAACATCACGATCAATGCCGGGCTGTTCATCCCCTCATCGGACAGCATCGTCTCGGCCACCTCGGAGCTCGGCATTTCCGGCACCGTCGAGATCAACGGCCCGCGGGTCGATGTCAACGGCGCATTGGTCGTGCTGTCGAGCGAGCTGCGCGGACGCGCCGCGGTGCTGCGCGAGGCCTGTGCGGCACGCGCCGAGCAGCCGATCTCGAGCCTGGTCGAAGCGGGTCGCGGCGGCCTGCCGCAGGACCCCGAAGCCACCCTCCCCGCCCTCTACATCGCCGGCCGCGACGTCGAGGCCAGCCCGCGGACGGCGGGAGAGTCGAGTGACCTGAGCGGTGCCCTCCCGACCACCATCCACCTGACGATGCGCTGCGGCTGAACAATGCTCAGCGCAGCCAGCCGGTCGATCGGCCGAGGCAATTTTCGAAGCCACATTACGAGAGTATCGAGCAGCCCCGGGCTGAAGACGTTCATTGCCGCAAATTTGGTCGCGGCGCTGATTATTGTGGTTCGCACGGCCGGCTGGCTGCAACCGTTCGAGCTCGCAATCTACGACACCCTCCGCGTCGCCTGGGCGGGCAATCAGCCCAGCGACCGAATAATTCTGGTCGGCGCTACCGAGGATGATATTGCGCGCTGGCATTGGCCATTGCGCGACGGCGACTTCGCCGAATTGCTCGATCGCCTGGCCAGCTGGAAGCCCCGCGCGATTGGCGTCGACCTGTATCGCGACCGTCCCGAGCCGCCCGGAAGCGAGCAGCTCGCGGCGGTCCTCGCCCGACATCCGGAAATCGTTTGGGTATTCAAGCTCGGAGGGGAAAACGACCACGGCGTGCTTGCGCCTGAACCGCTGCGCAACACGGATCGCGCGGTTCTCGCTGATATCCTGACGGACCCTGGCGGCATAGTCCGACGCGGGTTGCTTTATGCGGACGACGGGGTTGAAAACTACCCGGCAATGGGTGTCGCGCTCGCCCTCCTATATCTCGCTCCGGAGGGGATCCGGATCAAACCGGAATCGGGTGATCGCCTCGGCCTCGGCAAATCCGTGATAAACCGCCTGAATGATTCGCAGGGACCTTATATGCGGCTCGACGACCGGGGTTACCAAATCCTGCTCGATTATCACGGCGGACCGGCGACCTTCCGGCGCGTCAGCATCGCCGAAGTGATGGACCGGAATGCCGTCGCATCGCTGGTGCGCGACCGCATCGTGATTATCGGGAGCGCCGCGGAAAGCGTTCGCGACCTCTTCACGACGCCTTTCAACAGCGACCTGACCGGGCTCGGCGTGCCCCCGATCACCGGGATAGCGATGCACGGGTATCTGGCGGATCAGCAGAGCCGCGGCGCGGTCGATGGCGAGCCCGGCCTTGGCGGATTCACTCACCGCACCGAAATGATCTGGATCTGGGGGTGGGCCATTGGCGGGACGCTCCTTGCGATCGCTGTGCGCCGCACGATCC
>JBARIB010000258.1:0-3156 GCA_049799535.1 Allostellaceae bacterium
AGTTGTGCTATCTGCCCGACACGCCGGCGGTCCTGGCGCGACACTCGCCGGCGCTGAGAACTCCATCGAGCGCTGGTGGCAGCAGAAACCGTCCCGAGGGGTCCGGCAAGGTGATCAACGCATTGGCGACGGCGGCCAGCTACGATCCCGATCCGACCCAGTTCCTTGGCATCCGGCTGCCGGTCACGTTCGACACCTGCGAGGTTGTCGAGGAACGCTGAGCGATTGGTTGCGGCACGACACGGTCGTGGCGATCGAAACCCAGGCGGACAATCTTCGGCCGCTGAAGGCGCTCTACATCGATTGCGGCGAGAAGGATCAGTTCAATCTGCTCCATGGCGCCCGCAGGTTCGTGCGGCGGCTAAAAGAGCTCGCCATTGCGCATCGCTACGAGGAGTTTCCCGACAACCACAGCGGTGTCGATTAGCGGATGGACGAGAGCTTGCCGTTTCTCGCCCAGGGGCTCTGCGGCTGAACTTACGGCAGCTCACCACTCCACCCCGCGGCGCGCAACGGCTCTTCCGGGACCATCAGCCGCGTCGCCGCCATGACAGGCCACGGCGAGGTGCCGATTCCAGCTCAACCGGGGATACCTAGGCATGTGGTGTTGAGTTTACTCACTACCGGTACGGCCGCGAGCGGTGCGGGCATAATCGGCTGCTCCCCAGGCTCTCGCAAAGGTGGCACCGCGCGAGGGCTCGCGAGTAAGCTCAATTCCGATACCAGCAACCATGAAGGGGAGCGGACAAATGCACTTCGGCGTCTCCATGTTCCACACTGATTACTCGATACCTGCGGTCGATCTCGCTCGGGCGCTCGAGGAACGCGGCTTCGAGTCGATGTGGGCGCCCGAGCATTCACACATCCCGGTGCCGCGGCGGACAGCCTTTCCGGGCGGGGGCGAGCTCCCCAAGCCATACTATGAGGTTATGGATCCGTTCGTCGTACTCAGCGCGGCGGCAGCGGTGACCAAGACGCTGAGGCTTGCGACGGGCGTCTGCCTCGTCGTGCAGCGCGATCCCATCCAGACAGCAAAGCTGGTGGCGTCGATCGACCAAGTGTCGGGCGGGCGATTCCTCTTCGGCGTTGGCGGCGGCTGGAACGCCGAGGAGATCGAGGATCACGGCACGGCCTTCAAGACCCGGTTCAAGCTGATGCGGGAGCGGATCGAGGCGATGAAGGAAATCTGGACCAAGAATACGGCCCAATATCATGGCGAGCTCGTAGATTTTCCGACCATCATGACCTGGCCGAAGCCGGTTCAGAAACCGCATCCGCCGATCATTGTTGGCGGCGCCTTCCCGCATGCGGCGCGACGCGCCATCCGCTACGGCGACGGATGGGTGCCGATTGCCGGTCGAGCGCCCTATGGCGACGTCAAAGAGTACCTGCCGAAGTTCAAGCAGATGGTGGCGGAAGCCGGCCGCGAGCCCGAGGCGGTTTCGATCACGTTGTTCGGTGGTACCGAGGATGCCGATCTCTTGAAGCGGTCCCGGGATATGGGCGTCGCACGGGTCGTCACAACACTGCCGCCGGAGCCAGCCGAGAAGACCTTGCCCGTGCTTGACCGCTGGGCCGAATTGATACGCCGGGTCAACGAGTGACGATGGCGCGCTGAGTTGGTTTGCGGCACCGATGATCCTTTCTCCTTCAGCTGTCGGGTTTGGTCAGACCCGACGCCACCCTCCACCTGATCCATGCTTGCTCGGGCCTTGTGGGTCGAGACCGGTGCGGAGCATGCGTTGCGGGCAAAAGGAAGGAGACAGATATCTCGGCGCTTTTCTGGGCGGTCCCGACCACGCTCGGACAGGTCTGCCCACACTTGTCCATCCCCGTATATTGGACAAATGTTGGACAAAGACTGGCGCGGGTATGTCATCTAATTGATTTATTGGCGTCCCCAAGGGGATTCGAACCCCTGTTACCGCCGTGAAAGGGCGATGTCCTAGGCCTCTAGACGATGGGGACGCAACGGCCCGGCACGCAGGATCTAGGGCGGCGGCGGCGAAAAAGCAACGGCCGGGCGCGGCGGGCGGATAGGCCTCAGGCGGCGCCGCGGGCCGCGAGTGCGGCGGTCATGGGTTTTTGCGGCTTGGGCCAGCGCATCGCGACGAGCGGCAGCACCTCCTCGATCAGGCGCCGGGTCTGCGCCAACATTTCCTCGTCGCCGCGAGCCGCGGGGCGCAGGATGAATTTAGAGATGCCGGCAGCGACATAGGCGGCGATGCGATCAAGGACGTCATCGGCATCGCCGATTGCAAAGTAGCGCGAGGGATCGCGCCCGGTGCGGCGGCGGTACGCTTCAAACAGCCGGTCGAGACCGGGATCGTCGGCGCGGCCGAACCGGAACGGGATGCCGGCGCCGTAATGATCCTCGTCGATTGTGCGTCCCTCGGCGGCGGCGGCCGCGCGGATGCTGGCGATGACCGGCGCGACCTGTTCCGGCGTTTCGGCACCGGCTTGCCAACCGGTGCCGAAGCGCGCCGTGCGCCGGATCGCCGCCTCGGAGGACCCGCCGATCCACATCGGCAAATCGGCCTGCATCGGCTTTGGCGAGATCGAGGCGCCGGACAAGCGATAATGGACGCCCTCGAAATCGACCGCCTCGTCGCGCCACAAGCGGCGGATGATTTCGAGCCCCTCATCGGTCTTACGGCCGCGCGTCTTCGTATCGAGGTTCAAGGTATGCCATTCCGGTGCTAACGGACTGCCGATACCAAAGGCGGGTAATAGCCGCCCCTCCGATAACACGTCGATCGTCGCACATTGCTTAGCGAGCAGCACGGGATCGCGGAATGCCAGCGATAGCACATTGACGCCGAATTTAAGCCGGCGGGTACGCCCGGCGACAGCCGCCATGACCGACATGCATTCGAGGATCGGCTCGCGGCTGATCATGCGGTCGGTCTGCCACAACGAGTCGATCCCGCCCTCCTCGCACAGATCGACCCAGCGCCAAAAGCCGCCGATGCCGGAAAACGGGAACTCCATCAAGCCGAGCCCGATCGCGACATTCCTCGTCATTCACCCTCCTCTGACCGGCCTTGCCCGATCCGTGACCTCGTTCCAGCGCTGGCGGTCGATCGCACGGGCGGTCTTCGCACGACTGCGGATTAGCGATACGGGCATTGGCGCCTGCTGTCGTGGACTTGGCAA
>JBARIB010000259.1:0-4351 GCA_049799535.1 Allostellaceae bacterium
TTGGAGGCATACGGCGGAATTGCGATCACGACCTCGTCAACACGTCCTCTGCATAATAGTTCATAAAGCGCTGGGAGTTGGTGTACTTTTGTACCAGCGTCACTACTTCTCACAAAGCGGGAGCGGCGCTCGTCAAATATTCCGACGAGCCGGGTGCCTAGGCGTTCCCGGACGAGTTTTGCAGCAAGCTGCTGGCCAACTTCGCTGGCTCCTACAATAGCGACATTTCTCGTTAATCGACCGCTGCATTTAAGCCTCCGCGCCACGGATGCCGTAAGTAGGCGAAACCCAGGAAGCGCAATCACACTTGTAATGGTCCATGTCGCCAACCAGAGACGCGAAACATTGTCTGACACTTTTATAATGAACAAACAGGCAGTAAGCAGGAGAATCACCACCGTTAGGCATTTAACCGTTGAACTTAATATTCTAACAGAGTCGAATTCGTCAAAATCATCATACACACCTGAGCGCGCAGATCCAAAAATAACGATCAGAGTTGTGCCCAGAGTGGAAAAAAAGTATGGTAGGTAATCCAAATATTTACCATCATAATGTGGGTATATAGAAATATTAAATGATATATAAGATAACGTGGTCAGGATGAGGCCATCGCCAACCATCTGCGCGGAGACGATAAATGTCCGACTCAATTCGCGGAAATCGAAGATTCCGAAAGTGTTGCTATCATTTCCTGCAGTTGGAATTTCCCGAACGGCCATGTTGCCCCAAGCAGTTTACTTGTAGTTGCCCCTGAATAACCGGACAGGGCCTGGTTCTTAGGGTTGGTCCACGGCTGCGCTCGCGTCAAGCCAGACACTTCGTGTCTCCGCGCTGCGCGCGGCTGGCGGGCTTGACCCGAGCCCATCCGCGGACGTTGTGCCTTCATGCGGTCGGCGCAGAGCGCCGACCGCGTTGTCGGTCGTCTTCTCCACCCATTCTTTGCGGAACTCGCGCGGCGAGCGGTAGCCGAGTGCCTTGTGCGGATGCACGCTATTGTAATGCTCGAACCAAGAATCGAGCTGGCCCAGCACGCTGGCGGCATCGGGACGGTGGCTCACCCTGGCATAATCGCGCTTCAGGGTTTTGACGAAGGCTTCGGCCATGCCGTTCGACTGCGGGCTTTCGATCGGCGTCGTTCGCGGCACCAGGCCGATGTCGCGCGCCAGCCTCCGGGTCTCGCGCGCCGTGTAGGGCGAGCCGTTGTCCGACAGCCACTCGATCGGAGCCGGCAATTGGTTCACCAGCCCGAAGCGGCGCTCGACGCTGCCGATCATCAGATCGCGGATGTCGCCGCTGTCGATGCCACCGGTGGTCGCCACCCAGGAGATCGCCTCGCGGTCGCAGCAGTCAAGCGTGAAGGCGATGCGCACCCGCTCGCCATTATCGCAGCCGATCTCGAACCCGTCGGAGCACCAGCGGATATCGCTGCGATCGACCGCGACCCGACCGTCATGCCGCCGTTCCTCACCGTTGCCGGTGTGCCGTTCGAGCAGCAGACCATTCGCCTTCATCACCCGGTAGACCCGCTTCACGTTGAGCGCCGCGCCGCCTTGCTCGCGCCGCTGTCGGCGGAGCAGGGCATGGATGCGCCGGTAGCCGTAGGTCGGCTGGCCGGCGATGAGCGCCTTGATCTCGGTCAGCAATGCCGCCGCGGGCTGGGGCCGACGGCCCCGGCGCTGTCGGGTCGCACCTGCCGCTTGGACGACGAGGTTCGAGCGTGCCACCCCAAGGGCATCCGATATCGGCTTCACGGCATGCCGTCCCGACCGGACGATGGCGAGCGCAACAGCCGTTTTTTTGGCTGTGCCAGGTCCAACGCGTCGCGCAGGATCTCGTTCTCGAGGGTCTTCTTGCCCAACAGCCGTTGCAATTCGCGCACCTGGTGCTGCAACGCCCGGTATTCGGACGCCGGGACCACCTCCTCGCCGGCCCCGACCGCCGACAGCGCGCCCTCGGCATATAGCCGCCGCCAAGTGAACACCTGGTTCGGCGCAATCCCGTGCTGCCGCGCCACCAGCGACACCGAAAACCCCGGCGCGTAGCTCTCCTGCACGATCCGCGCCTTCTCTTCCGCCGACCAGCGCCGTCGCCGCTGGACCGACGTGATGACCTCAACCCGGTCGATGCTCCCAGTCATAGGCATACTCCTGGTTCTTAACCAAGGGGTAGGCCCTGTCCGGTCTGTTAGGGGGCCGCTTCAGAACCAAAAGGCAGCTAAAATGAAAAGACCTATGCGCGGTAGTGCTCGAAGAGTGCGGCTTCGACTCGCTGTGGGTGGCCGAGCATTCGCACATTCCGGTCTCCCATTCCGGTCTCCCGCCGGTTTACCCACCCGCAGGGCGAAGCGGCGCTGACCAAGGAGTACTTCGATGTGATGGACTCGTTCGTCACCTTGAGCGCCGCGGCGGCCGTCACCACCCGCCAAAAGCTGGGTACCGCCGTCTGTCTGGTGATCCAACGCGATACGATCCAGACTGCAAAGCTGGTCGCCTCGCTCGATCAAGTGTCGAAGGGCCGCTTTCTGTTCGGCATCGGCTGCGGCTGGAACGCTGAGGAGATGGAAGACCACGGCACCGTTTACGAGACGCGCACATTGAAGATGCGCGAGCAGATCGAGGCGATGAAGGAGATCTGGACCAAGGACAAGCCGGAATATCACGGCGAGATCGTCGATTTCCCACCGATGATGAGTTGGCCCAAGTCGGTGCAGAAGCCGTATCCGCCTATCATCGTCGGCGGCGCCTTCCGGCTTGCCGCGCGCCGCGCGATCCGCTACGGCGACGGGATACTCCCGGCGGCGCCGAGCGCGGGTTCCGGCAGCCCCCAAGAGTTCATGCCGCGCCTGCGCCAAATGGCGGTAGAGGCCGGCCGCGATCCGCAATCCTTGTCGGTGACGTTGGGCGGCGCCCCGGAAGACTTGGAACTGTTGAAGCGCAACCTTGATCTCGGCGTGGCCTGAATGAACGTCCGCCTGCCGCCGGCGAAGGCCGACGAGATCCTGCCAGTGCTGGACCGGTGGGCGAAGCTGATCCGCCACCTCGGCGCGTGATGCATCAGGAGGCCGCAATCGTCGTGCAGGCAGCGGACATATGGGTGCCGGACCAGCCATGGGGGCTATGGGGCCGAGGAGGCGCCCGGCATCATCACCAAGGAGTCACGTCTCCGACTCGCTCGACGGCACGCATCTGAATATATCCCGGCTCGAGAGGGAGAACGCCCATGCCTCAACAGGTTCGCGCCGTTGTCGTCGACCCGGCTGTGCCGGGGAAGCTTGCGATCAAACCGGTCGAATTGCGCGATCCCGACCGCGACGAGGTGGCGGTGCGGGTGACCGCGATCTCGCTCAACCGCGGTGAGACTAGACGCGCTTTACAGCAGGCCGAGCCGGGGGGGCGGCCAGGCTGGGATTTCGTTGGCGTGGCTGAGACCGCGGCGGCAGATGGCAGCGGGCCAAGACCCGGCACGCGCGTGGTCGGAAATCCTGCCGTCGGGCGCCTGGGCCGAGCGGCTCAATTGCCGTACTCATGCGGTCGCCACGTTACCCGAAGCAGTCGGCGATGCCGAAGCAGCGACGTTGCCGGTCGCGGGCCTCACCGCACTGCACGGGCTGCGGCAGGGCGGGCTGCTGCTCGGGCGCAAGGTGCTGGTCGACGGCGCCTCAGGTGGGGTCGGGCATCTCGCGTGCCAGCTCGCTATTGCGGCCGGCGCCGAAGTCTGGGGCCATGTGCGCCGAGAGGAATATCGCGCCGCCGTTGCCGAATGGTGCGGCGAACGGGTCTTGCTCGGCCGCGAGCTCGCCGTTGCCAAGCCGCACGGTCCGTTCTGGCTGATCCTCGACTCGCTCGGCGGCTCTGCCCTTGGCGCGGCGCTCGGCATGCTGCAGCCGGGCGGCACCTGCGTTACCTTCGGGGTATCCGAGGCCACTCGCACGACCTTTGAAAGCCGTGATTTCTTTGCGACCGGCGGGGTGCGGCTCTACGGGCTTACACTGTTCCACGAACTGATGAGCGTCGAGCGGGCCGGTGTCGGCCTCGCGCTGCTCGCCGATCTGATCGCAGCCAAAAAGTTGCGGCCGCAGATCGGGGTCGAAGCCCCATGGAGCGAGATCGGCACGGTCGCCCGCCGACTTATCGATCGCGAGTTCACCGGCAAGGCGGTCTTGCACGTCAGTTGAGGTTCGTCAAGTCATCCGAGCTTCGGGTGGACCCAACCGGCGAGGCGACTAGTGGTTTGTAACGCATAAGAAGATAGTATGATCGTGCTCATGAAGAGCATGATTGAACTGACGGAATCGGAACGTATGGAATTGAGCCAGCGGGCGACGAGCCGGAGCGGGCGAGCCGACGAC
>JBARIB010000260.1:0-6742 GCA_049799535.1 Allostellaceae bacterium
AAGCGCGCCGGTACAAGGGCTCGGCGGCGCCATTACGGCCTTGCACCCGGTTGATCACTGCCAGATTGGTCAGGGTTCTCGCAACGTCGGGGTGATTAGGGCCGAGCGTCTTTTCCTGCAACGCCAACGCGCGCCGCGACAGATCCTCCGCCTCTACATAGCGGCTCTCGTAGCTTAAGAGCACCGCCAAATCGTTCAAGCTGGCAGCGAGGTCGGCGTTCTCAGGTCCCAACCCCTTTTGCGCGATTGCGAGGGCGCGCCGCAGGAGCGGCTCCGCTTTGGCGTAGCGGCCCTGCTCCTCGTACAGGGACGCCAGATCGTTCAGGCTCTCGCCAACGTCCGGGTGGTCAGCGCCGAAGGCTTTTTCCCGGAGCGCCAAAGCGCGGACGTATAGGGGTTCGGCTTCGCCGTCACGCCCCTCCTCCCGGTAGAGCGCAGCCTGTTTGCTCAGGATCAACGCGACATCCGGATGCTCTGGGCCGAGGGCTTTTTCCCTTATTGCAAGGGAACGCCGGTACAGCGGTTCGGCCTCGCCATAATGCCCCTGAGCTTCTTCAAGAGCGGCCATATCCTGGAGACTCATACCGACATCAGGATGATCGGGCCCGAGCGCCTTTTCTCTTATAGCCAGAGCACGCCGATATAACGGCTCGGCCTCAGCGTATCGGCCTTGCACCCGATAAAGCTCGGCAAGGCCGTTCAGGCTCACCGCAACAACCGGATGCTCGGAGCCGAAGGTCTTCTCTCGGATTTCCAGAGCGCGCTTAAATAATGGCTCGGCTTCTTCATATCGCGCCTGCGCCCAATAGAGCTGGGCCAGATTGTTCAGGCCGGTGGCAACATCAGGATGGTCGGGGCCGAGGGCCTTCTTCAATATCGCCAGGGCACGTTTGCAAAGGGGCTCGGCTTGCGCGTACAGGCCCTGAAGTCTGTAAAGCTGCGCGAGGTTATTCAGAGTTCGGGCAACGTCTGGATCGTCCTGGCCGGAGGCCTTTTCCTTGAGGGCAAGGGCGCGCCGAAAGAGCGGCTCCGCATCGCTGTAACGGCCCTGATTGCTGAAGAGAGCCGCCAGATTATTTAGGCTCGAAGCAAGAGCAGCATCATTGGGGCCGAGCAGCTTCTCTCGAATTTCCAGCGCGTGTCGATAGAGCGCCTCTGCGTCCGCGTAACGGCCCAGCTCACGGTAGATCCCGGCAAGATTGTTTAGGGCCGGGGCGATGTCGGGGTTTTCGGGGCCGAGGACCGCTTTTTGGATCGCCACCGCCTCCTTGAGGAGCGGTTCGGCGTCGGCGTAGCGGCCCTGCTTATACAGTACTAAGGCTTGCTCACTCAGCGCGTCCGATTGGGCGAGCAAATCGCCGGTAGGATCGGCTTGCCCTGACTGCGCACTGATACCTTGCGCATCCGATGCGCGATCTACCGCCGAAACGGAGATCGACAGCCCGATCGCGAAAACAACGCCGATGAAGCGCGGGATCACGGTTCTCAGCGCGCGCCGCGCCGCAATGGAGTCAGGTACACCCAGGCACCACCGGCGCGATCGGCATCACAACGGGATCACCAGCAATGTGTCGATCTTTTGGCTGTCCAGCACGACGAGGCGTTCGATAAAGCGATAGGGATGGCTCGTCAGGTCGACGCGGTCGAGATAACGGCCGGCGGCAAACAGGCTCATCTCGCCGTCATGCATAACGCGCACGGCTATGAAATTCGAATGCACTTGCGCTACCGTCTCGTCGACCCGCTCGACGCGGACTGGGCCAACGATGTGGCGATAGCGGTGCGGCTCGAAGATGTTGGCTTGGCGCAGCGCCGTGACCCGGTCGATCAGCATGCCGCGTGACGCCGCATAGACGACGCCGTGCGGCAGTCCGGCCTCATGGCTCGCCCGGCTCGTTATCACGTAGCGGCACTGCTCGACAAAAAAATCGGGCCAGTCTTCGAGCCGATCCTCGTCGATACAGTCAACATACGTAGCAATCAGCTCGTGCACACCGAGCCGGACGGCGACCTCGTCCATGGAGCGCGTCAGGCGCCAGTCAGGGCGCGGTATTCCTTCCAGAAGCCGCGGATTGCCGCTTCGCTGGCGCGGAAAGGCTGCGGTTCGGCGTCATACCCGCCCATCATGACCACTCCGGCATCCTCGTCGTTGTAGCGCAATGCGCGTTGCACGAAGCCGCCGATGCAGCCGTCCTCCATCGAGATGAAACCGGCGGCGCCGACCAGGTTGCCTTGCCTGAGGCGCCGTTCAGTCATCGCCTCGTCGTCGTCCTCGAAACCGAGATGGATCCATTCGAGCTCGGTCTTTTGGAGACCGCGCGGGCGGATGACGCGAACCGCAATCGTATTGCGGATCTGCTGCAATACCATGCTCGGGAAGACGGTCAGGATCTGCACCGATATGCGGTCGCCATACTCGTCGACCGATTCGATGACCGAGCTGTCCTTGAGCTGGAAGCCGGTGTCCGAGCGCAGCGAGGCGGCCTTGTAATCGGCGTCCTCGAGTGCGTAGTCGAGTTTCGAATAGCTGAAGTGATGCGCACCGCTGTCGTCCATGACGATCCCGCCCTCTTGGCTCAGGCGATTGATGCGGAACGTCGTCAGGAAGAGATGCAGGATGCTGGCGTGATAGGTGTCCTTGACGTTCTCGGCATAGAGCTTCCAATTGTTGGGCAACACCTGGGTGCTGCGGCCAAGAATGCGGGCCGGCCGGTTGAGCACGCGGCGGATGCCGGCGGAAATCTTCGGCCCAAGGTAAGCCTCCAAATCCGGCGCGCTAGCGTCGAACGAGCCGAACACTAAGCCCGCGAATTCGGCGACCAGCAACCGTTGCAGATTATGCTCGTCCTTGCGGAATTCGGGCGGCATACCGCCCTGCCTTTTGACCCCGCGCTCGAACGCGACACCGGTCAATTTGCCGGTCAGGTCATAGGTCCAGCCGTGATAAATGCAGTTGATCTCTTTGACGTGGCCGCGCCGCTCGAGGCACAGGAGATTGCCGCGATGCGCGCATCGGTTAACGAAGGAATTTATTTCGCCGAAGCCATCGCGCGTCACGATGACGGCCGTCTCCCCGATAGTCGCAGCGATGTAATCGCCGGGATTGGGGATCTCGGCGGCAAGGCAGAGGTAATTCCAGGTAGGGCCCTTAAAGATGCGCTCCTGCTCCAAGGCGTACTGATCGGGGTCGGTGTAGACCTTGAACGGGATCTCGGTCAGGCCGTTGGAGGGCCAGGGCACTCCCCGCATCGTCGTCGCGCCGAGTTCTGACATGTCGCTGCCTCCTCCTCACCGTGGTGGCAGCCATGATAACAGGAACCGGGCGGACGGGGGAATTCGCTTGCGGGCACCACCCCGATAGCGGACGATCGATCACAGCAGGCTTTCGGCCGGAGGTATCGGCATGGACGATCTCTATCTGCGCAGCGGCATTTTTCTCGCGCCGTTCCACAACCACGACGAAAACCCGACCCTGTCGATGGAGCGCGATCTCGAACTGCTCGAACATCTCGACCGGCTGAATTATCACGAGGCGTGGATCGGCGAGCATCATTCGGGCGGGTTCGAACTCATCGCCTGCCCGGAGATGTTCATCGCCGCAGCGGCGCAGCGCACCCGCCACATCCGTCTGGGCACCGGCGTCGTGTCGCTACCCTACCACAACCCGTTCATGCTGGCCGACCGGATGGTGCAGCTCGATCACATGACCCGCGGTCGGGCGATGTTCGGCGTCGGCCCCGGCGCCCTCGTCCACGACGCGCTGAAGATCGGCATCGACCCCGGCGCCCAGCGCCAGATGATGAACGAATCTTTCGATGTCATCTTCCGGCTGCTGCACGGCAATACCGTGACGTGCAAGACTAATTGGTTCAACCTCACCGAGGCGCAATTGCAGTTGCGGCCCTATAGCCGGCCGACAATGGAATTGGCGGTGGCGGCAGCCCGCTCCCCTTCAGGGTCACTGCTGTCGGGCAAATACGGCATCGGCATGCTGTCCATCGGCGGCACCGCGCCGGCGCAGATGGAGCGGCACACCGCGAATTGGGGACTCTATGAGGAGACGGCGCGCGCCAACGGGCATGTGCCGGACCGCAAAAACTGGCGCGTCGTCGGCATGTTCCACATCGCCGAAACCCGAGCGCAGGCTCGCAAGAATGTCCAGTTCGGCGTGCAGGGTTTTGCCAACTACTTCCGCGACGTCGCGACTTTCCCGATCATCCCGCCGGAGGTCGGCGACCCGACCGAATGGCTTATCGAGACGGGAACCGGGTGCATAGGCACCCCCGACGATGCGATCGCCTATGTCGACCGGTTGATCGCCGGTTCGGGTGGGTTTGGCGTGTTATGCGAGCTGGCGCAGAACTGGGCTGACTGGGAAGCTACCAAGCGACACTACGAGCTGATGGCGCGCTTCGTGCACCCACATTTCCAAAAGAGCCGCGATCTGCTGCGTGCCAGCTACGATTTCGCAACGAGCCGCCACGAGGATTTCATCGGCAAGGCCAGCGCGGCAATCCAGTCCGAGATCGATCGGCACGCTGCCCACCGCGCTACGGCGATTGAGAGACCGGCGGCAGAATAGAAGTGCGCCGAGTAACGCTGCGCACCTTCTCGGTCGGTACGCGCGGCCGGATGAGCACAGACACGAGAAGGTTTGTAGCAGGTGTCCGGCGCTACACCCGGAAGCCGGCGCGACGCGGCGATAGGTGGATGCCGCTGCGGCCGGCTTCGATCATGTAATAGCGGGTCATTTGTACGATGTCGGTGCGCCAGTAGAGCTGTTGCACCTCGTCTTCCAGAAAATCAGGGCCCGCGAACGCGTAGCAATAAGGTTCGACATAACGTCGGCCGGGATCGCCAGCGAGCGGCGCATCCCGCCAGCCGAATCTCCAGCCGGCATGCTCAGCGCCTAGGCGCCATCGCTCGAGGCGTACTGAAAGGGTACTGGCGTCGAGCGCAGCGATCGCCGGCACACGATAGACGACCACCAGCCGATGAACGTTCAGCTGCAATTGCATCAGCAATTCGTCGCCGAAGGCATTTACGATGTATGTGGCGTCCGAGGCGCCGCGCACGTGCCGGATCTCGACCCGAGAGCGCGCGACATCCGTCAGTTCGGCATCGACTGGCTCGGTGTCGAAGCTCGGCAAGTCGTATTCGACGGCGCACAATGCCTCGAGCATCTGGCCGGTCAGGAACTGTTCCCGTGCGTTTTTGCGCCTCGGCGATCGTCAACCTGCCGCCCGTTCCTTCACCACGGCGACAACACGCGCCGCCGGCGCCGCGTTCCGGTCCGCTTCCAAAGTCTCCGCTCCCCATCATATTGCTGGCAAACCACAAGATTGAGCCACGACGTCGGAAAGTTCAGCTGCACCTGCGGGGACTTGCTGCACCTCGGCCAGCGGCCGCAATCCGGTGTCTTGCGCAGCGGCCCAGGCGGCGGGCCGGCAACCGCGTCGCCCCGCTTGAGGCTTCGGGTGAAACTGTAGCAGTGTGAGCCATTGCCGCTCACTCAGGAACGACAGGAGGGACCATGAAGATCGGTTTTGTCGGGCTCGGGATCATGGGGCATCCTATGGCCCTTAATCTGATCAAGGGCGGGCACGAGCTCTTCGTCTATGGCAAGCGGAGGTTGCCGGCAGATGTTCGGGAAGCCGGCGCAACCATCTGCGAGACGCTGAAGGAGATCGCCGAGCGCTCCGAGGTCGTATTTACAATCGTTCCGGACACTCCGGATGTGATGAGCGTGCTGTTCGATCCCGACGGCATCATCGAAGGGCTGTCGCCCGGCAAGATCGTCGTCGATATGAGCTCGATCTCACCGATCGAGACCAAGCAATTCGCTGCAGAAGTCAACAAGAAGGGCTGCGACTATCTCGACGCGCCGGTCTCCGGCGGCGAGGTCGGCGCAAAGGCGGCGTCCCTGACGATCATGGTCGGCGGACCCGAGCGCGCCTTCGCCAAGGTCAAGCCGCTCTTCGATTTGATGGGCAAGAACATCACATTGGTCGGTGGCAATGGTGACGGCCAGACAACCAAGGTCGCGAACCAAATCATCGTTGCGTTGACGATCGAGGCAGTAGGGGAGGCGCTCCTATTCGCGTCGCGCGCCGGCGCCGATCCGGCCAAAGTGCGACAAGCGCTGATGGGCGGATTCGCCTCGTCGCGGATCCTCGAGGTACACGGCGAGCGGATGATCAAGCGCACCTTTGATCCAGGGTTCCGCATTGAATTGCATCAGAAGGATTTGAACCTCGCCCTGCAGGGGGCTCGCGCTCTCAACCTTTCCCTGCCGAACACCGCGACCACGCAGGAGCTGTTCAACGCCGCCGCCGCCCTGGGCGGCAAGGGTTGGGACCACTCCGGCCTGGTGCGCGTGCTCGAACACCTGGCCCAGCACGAGGTCGCGAAGGGCTAAAAATTCCCTTGCCCTGCAACCGGGCCGATGGAGTTAGCTCTTGCCCAGCACGCGGTCGAGGGTGCGGACCGCGTTGTCGGGGCCGGGTTCCTTCTCGGCTTCGGCCTTGGCGAGGTCGGCGTAGAGGCGGGCGATGGCGGCGTAGATGTCGCGCGACGGCGGGCTCTGCTGCAAGAAATCCGAGATCTCCTCCATCTCGGCGACCCAGCGATAGGCCTTGTCGTACATCCGCGGGATGCTTTCGCGAAAGCGCGCGAGCATTTCTGGCTGGCTCTCGGTCAACTCGGCAATCAGCGCCTCGGCGCAGCCGAAGCGCGCCGCGCC
>JBARIB010000261.1:0-2641 GCA_049799535.1 Allostellaceae bacterium
GACGAATTTATGGCGCTCAAGATGCTCGGCGAACAGGCTCATGCCGCTGCCGTCCCAGTACAAGCCTTTCAAATAATGGCCACACTGCACGTTATTCAGCATACCTATCGCAATTTGTTGTCTTGGATTATCCATGTCATCCGCTCTACGGTCAACGTGTTCGCGTCTATGGCCGGCAGGGACGCGCCGGTCGTCAGATCCTCTACATCGAGGTCCGGCCGGGTCTGTCCCGCGAGATACCGGCGTGGATGTGCGATGCCGCGGCCTGCGCGGAGGTTACGTGCGGCAGCCCGAGGCTTGCGATCGCTGCCCTGACTGAGCTTCGTGCTGTGCTCGACAGCCATTCGGGCGAGCACCCCTCCAGCGGATCATCGATGTCCTTGACGGTGAAGGAGGACCTCGATGAGACGTCGCTTCCACAATCAACTGATACTGGATCTCGCTCCCGCCAAAAGGCGCCTCTTGCCGGGAACGGCGCCGGAGGGACTGCTACAGGCGCTGGCCGATTTGCTTCTCGAAGCTCTCGGCAAGCAAAACAACGGGATAGCGGCTGAACGGGAGGCATGTGATGCATCCCAAGATCACGCCTGAGCACCTCGGCCGCGGCGCCGTCGTCTATATCCGCCAGTCGACCATTGGCCAGGTGGCCGAGCACACCGAGAGCCAGCGGCGTCAATACGCACTGGACGATTCGGCGCGCGCATATGGCTTTGCCTCGGTCACTGTGATCGACGACGATCTCGGCCGATCCGGGTCTGGATTGGTAGAGCGTCCCGGTTTCCAGAAATTGGTGGCGTCGGTGTGCTCAGGTTCCGCTGGCGCCGTGTTTTGCATCGAGGCTTCGCGCCTTGCCCGCAACGGTCGTGACTGGCACCACCTGATCGATTTATGCGCTCTGGTCGGGACGCTGGTGATCGATCCGGACGGGACGTACGATCCCCGCCTGGTCAATGATCGGCTCCTGCTAGGGCTGAAGGGGACGATGTCCGAATACGAGCTGAGCCTACTGCGTCAGCGCGGAATTGCTTCGCGCGATTCGAAAGCGCTGCGGGGAGAACTGAGTTCAGGCTTCCGCCCGGCTATTGCTGGAACGAGATCGGCCAGATCGAGATGGACCCTGACGAGCGCGTCCGCGGCGTTATCCGGCTGTTGTTCGACAAATTTCAGGAGCTCGGCAGCGCCCGGCAGGTTTTGCTTTGGGCACAGGATTCAAGCGCTGCAGCTACCGATCAGCCGGCCCAATAACCGCACCGCCTGCAAGATCGAATGGCGGCCGGCAGCCTACCATACAGTGCTCCAGATCCAAGCAGCGGATCACCCATATCCTGATCCGAGAAGTCGTGCTCGACCGCGACGACACGACCAACGAGGCGAAAGTCACGATCCATTGGAACGGCGAGCGCCACACCGAGTTGCGTGTTTCACGCGTGCGGACCGGACGTTACCCGGCCGATCGCCACCCGAGCCCAGTGACGGCGATCCGAAAGCTCGGCGGCCAATTGCCGGACCGTGAGCTGGCGGTGACGTTGAACCGAATGCGGTGCAAACCCGTCGACGGCAAGGCCTGGACCACTGTTCGGGTACGCGAGCTTCGCGAACGGCTTGGGATCGACTTTCGCTCCGGCGCTCCCGCGAGCCGAGACGATCAACGCCGACGCCACCGCGGCACGGCTCGGCATCTGCATCGGCTCGGTCCACAAGCTAATCCGTAAGGGCGTGCTTCCCGCAGCGCAGCTGATGCCGTCCGCGCCCTGGCAAATCCCGGTCGCCGCGCTCGACACCGAGGCCGTCAAGACAGGCACCCGTGAGATCGTGAGCCGTCGTCCCAAGTTCTACAAGCGCTTTCAAGACGATAAGACCCTTCGGCTCCCGGGGTTCTGATCGGAAGGATGCACTATGTCGCTAGGCTCCCACGTTTGCTGCGAAAGATGAACACGTGGCCGCTGAACGGATCGGCGCCAATGATCTGCTGCACCTTGGCCGCCAGGCCGTCAAATCCGGCGCGCAGATCGATCGGTTGGCAGGCGAGAAAAACCTTTGTCCCCGGCGGCAGGCCGATCATCCCAGCCCTCTCACTGCCGACAGCACCCGCCGCAGCGCCTTGTCGTTGACACCGCTATCGACGCGCACCCGAACCCCGTTCGGCAGATCAATCTCGATCACCCCGGCACGCCCCGCCAAAGCCAGACCCGTGCCCCGCGGGCATACCATACCGGCCGTCATTGGCATCGCTGAGCTCTCGCTCGATGCTTCGGCGACAACATCGAGCTGAACAAATTCCGCCGATGCGACCGCTGTGGCTCGTGCGGCCAGACCCGCGGCTTTCCATGCCGATCGCCAATTGTACAACAGGCTCTTCGAGATCCCGTGCCGCTCGGCGACGACCGAAACCCGACCGCCCTCAGCCTCCACTTCGGCCATCAGCGCCGCCTTTTCCTCCGGCGTCCACTGCCGGCGGCGCTCAACCACGATCGCGCCATCCTCTCCAAGCACTCCTTCTGGACAGTCCAGAAGGACTCTTCCCTCAGCGCGCTTCTCTCGGCCACACGCTACCCGCCGGTTCAGACCGGACGCTTACGCCAGGTTTGTACGCCAGGACGTTCGTAATCGTCAGCGTAATCGTAACCGCGAAGATGAAGGG
>JBARIB010000262.1:0-4806 GCA_049799535.1 Allostellaceae bacterium
TGCACGACGGCTTCGAGGATCGGCAATAGGGTCTGCAGACTGGAGAGCTTCTTCTCGTGCAACAGAATGTATGGATCTTCCAGTTCGGCGACCATCTTCTCGGCATTGGTGATGAAATACGGGCTCAGATAACCGCGGTCGAACTGCATCCCCTCGACGACGTCGAGCTCGGTTTCGAGCGATTTCGCCTCCTCGACGGTGATGACACCCTCGTTGCCGACCTTCTTCATGGCTTCGGCGAGCATCCGGCCGATCTCGGGGTCGCCATTGGCCGAGATGGTGCCGACCTGCGCAATCTCGTCGTTGGTCGAGACCTTCTTCGAGCGCTTTTGAATGTCCTTGACGACGGCGTCGACTGCCATGTCGACACCGCGCTTCAGATCCATCGGGTTCATCCCCGCCGCCACTGCCTTGACACCTTCGCGCACCATGGCGTGGGCGAGAATGGTCGCGGTCGTCGTGCCGTCACCGGCGACTGAGCTGGTTTTGCTGGCCACCTCGCGGACCATCTGCGCGCCCATGTTTTCGAACTTGTCGCTGAGCTCGATTTCCTTGGCGACCGTGACCCCGTCTTTGGTGATCCGCGGCGCGCCGTAGCTCTTGTCGAGGACCACGTTGCGGCCTTTGGGCCCCAAGGTCACTCTGACGGCATTGGTGAGCGTATCGATGCCGTGGAGCATCCGCTCGCGCGCATCGGTACCTAGGCGAATATCTTTAGCAGCCATGATCGTTTCCTTTTCAGTTTGTCTTCGCAGCGGCGGTGCCGCCCTCGACGAGGCCCATGATGTCGGACTCCTTCATGATCATGAGGTCCTCGCCATCGAGCTTGACCTCTGTGCCCGACCACTTGCCGAACAGCACGCGGTCGCCGGCCTTGACATCGAGGGGATGCACCTTGCCGTCTTCGCCGCGGGCACCCGGCCCGACGGCGATAACCTCGCCTTCCATCGGTTTTTCCTGGGCGGTGTCGGGAATTAGGATCCCACCCGCCGTCTTCGCCTCCTGCTCCACCCGTCGGAGCAGTACGCGGTCGTGCAAAGGCCTGAATTTCATGAAAATCTTTCCTGGGTTTTGAATCCGGTCGCCGTCACGAGGAGAGCGATACAAATTCCGGGAATATCCTTGCGTGACAAGGATTAGCACTCGCTGCGCGAGAGTGCTATTAAAATCGGGAGCCTTGCTATCTCTTACAAGGGCGTGCCACCGAAACGGGGTCCGCAGGGGAGCAACATGCCGGAAAGCATCTACGCGATCACCTTAAAGCATCCGGACGATTGGCACGTCCATTTGCGCGACGGGGCGATGCTCGCCGCGGTCCTGCCGTTCACCGCGCGGCAGTTTGCCCGCGCGATCGTGATGCCAAACCTGGTACCGCCCGTGACGACCGTGGCGGGCGGGCGGGCGTATCGGGAGCGCATCCTCGCCACCCTGCCGGCGGGGGCCGAGTTCACGCCGCTGATGACCTGTTATCTGACCGATGCGACCGACCCCAGTGAGGTCGCGCGCGGCTACGAAGCGGGCGTTTTCGCGGCGGTCAAGCTCTACCCCGCACGGGCCACCACCAATTCGGCCTTCGGGGTCACCGACTACCATCGGGTCACGCCAGTGCTCGAATGCATGGCGCGGCTTGGCATGCCATTGCTGATCCATGGCGAGGTCACCGACCCGGCAATCGACGTGTTCGACCGCGAGGCGGTGTTTATCGACCGGGTGCTCGACCCGCTGCGCCGGCGGCTCCCCGAGTTGCGCATCGTGCTCGAACACATCACGACCGAAGAGGCGGTGGATTACGTCACCGCGAGCGGAGACAACCTGGCGGCGACGATCACCGCGCATCACCTCGTGATCAACCGCAATGCCATTTTCGCCGGGGGCATCCGCCCGCATTTCTACTGCCTGCCGATCGCCAAGCGCGAAAAGCACCGCGGCGCGCTGCGCCGGGCCGCGACATCGGGCGATCGCCGGTTCTTCCTCGGCACCGACAGCGCGCCGCATGCGATTGCCGCCAAGGAGGCGGCGTGCGGCTGCGCCGGCATCTTCACCGCCCCGTGCGCGCTCGAGATCTACGCCGAAGTCTTCGAGGAGGAGAATGCGCTCGACCGCCTCGAAGCCTTCGCCTCGCTGAACGGCCCGGCCTTCTACCGGCTGCTGCCGAATGAAGCGCATGTGACCCTGCGGCGCGAGCAGCTCCTGGTTCCCGAGCGCATCGGCGAAAGCGACACGGCCGTTGTCCCTTTCCGCGCCGGCGAAACTCTGCGCTGGTTCCTGATCGAGCGCCCTGCCTCCTTCGAAACGGCCGCTTCGCGGCCTCCTCAGGACGAGGAACGTTCTTAATGTCATCAATGGCTTCTCCTCATGCTGAGGAGCGCCCGCAGAGCCTGCCCCAGGCTAGAACTGGGGGCGCGTCTCGAAGCACGCACGGCGGCGATACAGCGCGTCTTTGACGAAGTGGCGCGCGCCTGGCATCAAAGCCCTGGACCCCCGCTTTCGCGGGGGTGACGATGCTCAAAGGCTGCGAGGCATGGGGGAGCAAGGCATGAGAACCGGGGCGGATTATCGGGCGGCGTTGCGCGACGGGCGGCGGGTCTGGGTGATGGGCGAGGGGCTCGTCGAGGATGTGACGACGCACCCGGCGACGCGCGCAATGGTCGAGGAATATGTCGCCTGGTACGACCTGCATTTCGAGCCGGCCTGGCAGGACATCGCCTTGGGCGGGCACACCCCCTGGGCCTACACAGTGCCGCGGAGCACCGACGACCTCACCGGCATGGGGCGGTTCTTCTCGGCGACGACGTTTCTGAGCGCCGGCAACATCACGCATACGCCGTGCTACGGCCACATGATCGCGCTCGGCGTGCAGGCCTCGGTCGAGGAGCGCAATGTCTCGCCCGAGCAGATCGCCCATGCCGCAAAGTATCGCGAGATGATCGCCCGCACCGGCCGATTTCTGACGTTTTGCGGCGGCGCCCCAACGATCGGAGCGCGGCTGCGCGCCGACCCCAGCGAGCGCACGGCCTTAAAGCTGGTGCGTGAAAAGGACGGCGGCATCGTCATTCGCGGCAAAATCGGCATGCACACGAGCCCGGCCTTTGCCGAGGACGTCTATGTCGGCAGCCTGACCGGCATCGAGATCGACGGGCACCGCGCGACCTTCATCGTCCCGGTGAATGCGCCCGGCGTCACGACCGTCTGCCGCAAGATTGCGGTACGCGACCCGAACCCGTTCGTGGCGCCGCTCAGCCACCGCTACGACGAGCTCGACGGCCAGATGTGGCTCGAAGACGTGTTCATCCCGTGGGAGCATGTGTTCCTGCTCGGCGAGTCGCCCGAGCCGGTCGTGCGCTGGCTGATCTGGCACCACCTCTACGGCTGGCTGTCGAAAGCCGAGTTCACATTAGGCTTGGCGCTTGCGCTCGCCCATGCAATGGGCCTCGTCAAGCACGACCAGACGATCGAGCATATCGTCGATCTGGCGATCGAGGTGCAGACCGTGCGCAGCTGCCTCACCGCCTGCGAGCGTGACCCGCGCTTCACCGAGCAAGGCTATTGCGTCCCCAATCACGCGCATCTCGCGGCCGGCGGCATCGCGATCCTTAAGGCGCGCCAGCGTATGGCCGAGATCCTGCGCATCGTGCCGGGCTCCTCCCTGGTCGTCTGCCCGTCGGACAAGGACCTCGCCGCGCCGGAAATGGGAGCCGGGCTCGAGGACAGCTTTGGCGGCGGCGGCTACACCGCATTGCAACGCTCGGCCTTGTTGCAGATGGCCTGGGATCACGTGTCTTCGGCGCTGGATGGCCGCGAGTCGACTTTCGAATTGCACGCCAGCGGCGGCATTCCGGCCTGGCGCGGCCGCTTACGCCGCAGTTTCGACCGCTACAACGAGCTCGCCAATGCCGTCGCCGGCCGGCTCGGCATGCCGATGCCGGAGATCGACCTCGACAACATACGCGAGGTGCCGTGGGCGCCGCGCCGCACCATAACGCCGCCGCAGCGGGGCGGCTGAAGTCGGTTTTTGCCCTTGCCGGACAGGCAGCTACCGGCCCGCGGACGGTCGCTCTAGGAGAACGCATTTGTCCTCAGAGCACTGTTAACAATAACAAGGTGACAAGTGACAGGCGAAGCATCTCGACGCCGAATCTTCCGATCGTTGGTATCGGCGCCTCAGCGGGTGGGGAACCGACGGTCTGCCGCAGCGTGGTTTTGGCACGGAACTCATCGAGCGTGGCATTCGTTTCGAACTACAAGGTGAAGCAGAAGTCGGTGTAGTCGATGCCGGGATCCAATGCAGGATAGTCATCCCTGGCAATCCTCAATCGATCACCTTCGGGTTGTCGTCGACGGACCGGCAGTAGAGGAAGCGGCGTCATGACCGCGGCACTCAAAGGTATGAGGGTGTTGGTCGTCGAGGACGAATTTCTTGTCGCCACATTCATTGATCGAGGAGGTGCTGGAATCTGCGGGCTGGGTGGTCTTAGGCCCGATCCCGCGGGTGGCCGAAGCGCTCGATGTGGCGGATCACGGTACCTATGACGCCGCGGTCCTCGACGTGAATCTAGGCTGCGCCCGCATCGACCCCTGAGCCGACGCGCTCCCGCCGAGGGGCTTTGTGGCAACCCGCGAGCTTAATTCCTGAGCGACACGTTCGGGGCCATGCCAACGCGGCCTAAAACTGATCCGGGCCGGAGCGCCAACCCACCGTCGACGCTAAAATCGTCAAATTTATAGCGCAATCTTTTCTCGGTAACGCCGAGCGGCGAAGGCCGTGCTTGCAAATTCTCTGCAAAAACCGGAGGAGATGCATGATTG
>JBARIB010000263.1:0-2272 GCA_049799535.1 Allostellaceae bacterium
ATCCTGCACCTCAAACTCGTTGCGGGCAAAAAGCGAGCTGCGCATAGCCCGGATCGTCGTAGAACTCGCGCGATTGCGCCTTCGACTCCTCCCACATTGCCATGATTGCCGGCGCGAGCCACGGATGCGCCTTCCCGGCCGACCGGTTGACGAAGATATGGTTCTGACTGAACAGGCGGCGCGGAAAGACTGGGATACCGACGAATGGCGCACCGCGGCTGGTCGCGATAACGTGCGACGACAGCGACGTTTCGGCAATGTCGAACTCGTTGTTTTGCAGAAAACGCTCGTGCCGCGCGACGCCGTCGCGGCCCGGGTGTGACATGCCGACTTCCAGCATCTTCAAGGTCAGCCCGGCCGGCGGCTTGACCGACCCCATGAACAAGGGGATATGACGGTCGTAGCGCTCGAGTGCGATCGTCAGGTTCAAGCCGGCCATCGATGTCACTCCGATGCGGCGAGATAGCCGTCGCGGGTCTGTGGCAGGCGACGGCCAAGCAGCCGCGACGCGACGACCGTGCGCAGGATTTGCGCGGTGCCGCCGCCGATCGTAAACATGCGGGCGTCGCGCACCATTCGTTCCAGCGGGCGGTTGCGCGAATAGCCTGCCGCCCCGAATAGCTGCAGTGCGTCGTTGGTGACCTTGATCGCCATCTCCGACGTAAAGATCTTCGCCTGCGCCGCCTCGGTCGGATCAGGGAACGGGCCTGCGCCGGCCGCGGCCCTGTAGACGAGCAGCCGTGCCGCCGCGATCTGTGTCGCCATGTCCGCCAGCATCCACTGCACACCCTGAAATTCGCAGATCGGACGGCCGAACTGCTCACGCTCCCGCGAATAGGCAAGACCCAGCTCATAGGCGCCCGCGGCGAGGCCAAGCGCCACCGTTGCGGCGCCGATGCGCTGACCGTTATAGGCGTTCATTAGGTCGGCGAACCCCTTGCGCAGGCCGCGCGGCGGCAGGACGAGCGCGTCAGCCGTGACCTCCATGTCCTCAAAGATGATCTCAGCCTCGGGTATGCCGCGTAGTCCCATTGCCGGCTCACGCCTGCCGATCGTGAGGCCTTTCGTCTCGTCGCGGACCGCGATGAACCCGCCAATTCCTTCTTCCTGGCCGGCCTCGTCAAAGACGCGCGCGAATATCAGGTGCAGCCGGGAGACGCCGCCGCCTGTAATCCAGTGCTTCCTGCCGTTGATCACAAAGCCGTTACCGCGCCGGTCGGCCCGCGTCGTCATCTCGCTCGCGGCGCTGCCCGCGCCCGGCTCGGTGATGCAGATCGCCGGCTTGTCCCCCGACAGAACGAGATCGGCGGCGAGCCGCTTCTGCGTTTCGCTGCCATATTTCATGATCGCGCCCATCGCGCCCATATTGGCCTCGACGACGATGCGGCCGGTGATGCCGCAGCACTTCGCCATCTCTTCAATGACCAGAACTGCGTCGAGATAGCTTGCCCCTCGACCACCATAAGCAACCGGAATGGTCATCCCGAAATAGCCCGCCTCCTTGAGCAGTGCGACATTGTCCCACGGGTACTCTTCGCTGCAGTCGATCTCGGCGGCGCGTTCGGCGATCTTTCCCCGCGCCATTTCGCGTGCCTGCGCCTGCACCGCGCGCTGCGTTGGCGTAAGATCGTATTGCATGCGGCCTCCCGTGATGATCCGCCAGGAGTATGGGAGCGGTCATGCGGGAGTGGCAAGGCGAGCGGAGGAACGCCCCGCGCAATAGGGTTGATCTGCTGGGGAAGTTCCCGCTATAGGCGCAGGCCAGCCTGGCGCATCAGCGGCAGCACCGCTTCGCCGAAGAATTCGAGGTCGGGCGCGAAGTCGAAGAAGGCTACCTGGATTCCGTCGCAGCCGGCCTGCTTCAGTCCAACCAGCTTTTCGACCACGGTCTCCGGGCTGCCGATGATCTGAATATTGCCGCCGAGCGCGCGGTGCTGGTCACCATGCGCCTTCCAGGCGACGGCGTCCCCCGACCGCTGATGCGAAACAAATCCGCCTATCGCGCCACGATCGGCCGCGTCGAGGATGGCTTGGTGGTAGCGCTGCGCCTCGCGGTCGGTTTCTCGACACACGATCATCGGGTTGATGATCGTGCGGAGCTTCCGACCGCGCTTTGCCCCGGCGGCTTTGATGACCGCGTTGTGCACCGGCAGCGCGTCAAATGCGGCATCGATCTCGTGGCCGGCCGGGCTGGTGATGAAGACCATGTCTGAATGCGTGGCAGCGTATTCGATCCCGGCTGGTGATCCCGTTGCATTCACCAGCACCGGGC
>JBARIB010000264.1:0-1861 GCA_049799535.1 Allostellaceae bacterium
AACGAATTCCGCGTCGCTCGGGTGTATATTGAGGTCCCAATCCGAGAACTCAGCAATAAAATATTGCTGGCCCGGCAAAAAGCGGTAGGTCACGATCAGCCGGCGCGGCAGCGCCTCTCCGGTTTTCGGCAGCCAAAGCTCGAGCTCGATGCCGGGCGGCTGGGAAAAGAACAGGTGATCATAGGGAGCGCCTTCGATCGTAACCGTGTTGACCACGCGGCCCAAGGTGACACCGGACAGAAACGCCTTGTTCGGCGCTTCGCTCAGAAAATCGGCGAGTGGAAAGTCGAGGCCGTGGCGGCCTATAGCCTCCTTTAGCATTCCGTCGATGCTAGTCCCTTCCGGTACCGAGAGGGTCCCGTATTTCTTGTCCTGGGCGGAGTAAATGGTAAGCGCTTTGCCGTCGAAGACGAGCTTGTTCGATCCATCGTCGCCGGTCACCTCGGCGAGCAGCTTGTTCGGCCGATGCACGGTGACCTTCATCGTGTGGAAGATGTGCAGCGGCTCACCGCCCTCATCCGTGTAGACCCGGATAGTGCGCGCCTGAAACGAGAACTGCTCGGCGCGCAAGGCCTGCCCCATGCGCAACAACGCCGCGCTCGCCTCCTCGCTGATGCTCGGCTTCGCCTCCTTCGCGGCCGGCGCCGCGGGCACCGTGACCGGGAGCAAGCCGGTCATCGTGACGGCTAGCAAGCCGCCCAAAATGGTGAGATATCGGAGCTTCACGCATTTGCCTCCTTATCCAATGCCCGGCCACGGCCGATCGCACAGAGCGTCGGCCATCGGGTCGGGGCTGGCTATGCACTTTTGGAAAGTTTTGGGCAGGGCCGATTGTTAATTTTCGCTGACGGTTGATCTAAATCAACGGTAGGCCCATCCATAGTGTTTAACGTGCCCACCTGAAACCAGCGACTGGGGAAGGGGATGGCTTCGAGCACGTTCTGCACGTTTACTGACCCCGACGCCTATCATGCGGCTATTCGAACTCAACCCGTGACAGGCGTCGCCCTCGCACGGGGTCATTTCCATGCGGAGCTGACGCGCATCGATTTCGACCGGCTCTTGACACAGCGTTTCTTTGCAAACCTGGCGCATGTGTTGAACTTTTCGACAAATCCGCGGCGCACCGCGATTTTGTTTGCCGCCGGTCAGAACCAGCCCGAAATGCACGTTAGCGGCATAAGGCTGTCGAGCGGCGAAGTCGTTGCGTGGGGCTCGGGGTTGGCCGGCCACTATCGTTCGACGGCGGCTTCCACATGGGGTGCCATGACAGTCGCGAACGCGGATCTCGCCGCAACCGGCGAGGTTGTTACCGGACGCGAATTGGTGTCGTCGCAATCTCCCCATCGCATCAGAACCCCAGCGCCCGAGCTCTCTCGGCTGCTGAACCTGCATCAAACGGCATGCCATCTCGCGAAAACCGCCCCCGATATCCTCGCGGAGGCTGAGGTAGGGCGGGCGATCGAACAGGCCTTGATGGAAGCAATGATCGAGTGCCTCGCTGGTGGCGATTGGGTCAATCTGCGCAGTGTTCACCGCCATCATTCGAGGGTGATGCGGCGCTTAGAGCAAGTACTTGAGGCCAACCCCGAGGGACCGCTGTACATCTCGGAGCTGTGCCAACAGACCGGAGTGTCTTATCCGACGCTCCGCGCCTGCTGTCAGGAACATCTCGGCGTGAGTCCGAAACGCTACCTTTTATTGCGGCGCATGCACTTGGCGCGGCGGGCGCTGCGACAGGCCGGTGCCGGCAAGACGTCCGTAACTGACGTCGCCACCCACTACGGCTTCTGGGAATTGGGCCGGTTCTCGGTGGTCTACCGCTCGCTGTTCGGGGAGTCGCCGTCGGTGACATTGCGCC
>JBARIB010000265.1:0-8716 GCA_049799535.1 Allostellaceae bacterium
TCGCGCGGCAGGCGCGCCAAGCGCGCCTGCCGGCGGTCTCCCCCGCTTAGATCTTCACCAGCTTGTGGATGACCCGCAGGCGCTTTGGCGGCGGCTCCTTCGACAATCGCGGCCAGACCCGCGCCGACAATTCACCGACATAGATGTTGCCGTCGCCGTCGACGGCGATGCCGTGCGGCGAGGTGAACTGCCCTGGCGCCAGCCCGGTGTGCATTTTCCCGAGCCGAGCCAGCACCTTGCCCTTGGATGTATGGATGCTGACGCGCGGTCCGATATTCGGCCAATCCCGGTTGATCTCTCCGGAAGGGCCACCTTCACCGATATAGACGAGCGGGTCGCGCCCCGCGGCCATGCACATGCCGTTGGGCCGGTGCAGGTTGTTCCACTGGGTCTCGAACTTGCCGTTGCCGTCGAACACCTGAACGCGGTGGTTTTCGCGGTCGGCGACATAGACCCAGCCGTCGGGGTCGCAGCAGATGTTGTGCGGGATGTTGAACTGGCCGGGATCGGTGCCGGGCTCGCCCCAGGACATCAGCAATTTGCCGTCGGGCGTGTATTTATGGATGCGCGCATTGCCATAGCCGTCCGACACATAAAGGTCGCCGCGCGGCGACAACGCCGTGTGCGTGCAACGGTGGAACGGCTCGCCGCTCATGAACGGCTTGGGCTCGCTGGGAATGCCGAGTGTCAGCAATACCTTGCCGTCGAGCGTGCATTTGCGCACCGTGTGGTCGCCGTCATCGGTTAGAAATATCGTGTCGTCCGGCCCCATATGGACGCCGTGCGGGCGGTGAAATACGCCCTCGCCCCAGGTGCGCAGCAGATTACCTTCGGCATCGAAGACGGCGACGGGATTTTCGCCGCGATTGAACGCATAGACGCGGTTCTGCCGGTCGACGCCAACTGCGGCCACATCCCCCAAGACGATCTCGTCCGGCAGTTTCGCCCAATTCTCGTCGACCTCGAAAATCCACTTGCCGCTACCGAGTTGCACCGCCATGCGCCCTCTCCCTTGTGTGTCATCGCAAGCCGGGAGCCATCATAGGCACGGAAATGCAGATCAGGCGAGCGCTGAGCGCGGCTCATTATCTGTGGCACTGATAGTCAGTCGATCGTACGATGCGCGATCGTCATGCTTGCGCAGGGAGCAAGAGGAGCGCGCCATGCCAGAAAAATTGATTTCCGGCGACAACCACATCGATTTGACCTATCTGCCGCCTGACCTATGGTCTTCGGAAGCGCCGAACAAATGGAAATTGCTGGCGCCGCGGGTCGAGGAGATGGACGACGGCCTGCACTGGTTTGTCGAGGCGCAGGACAAGGGCATGTGGAACGGCATCGGCCCGGGATTCCTGCCTTACCAGCGGGGCATGTTCGGTCATATCGACGAGATGAAGGATCTCGGCTTCGAATGGAGTTCGCGCCCGGGCGCGAAGCCGCGGCCGACGACACCGGAGTTGCGTCTCGCCGATCTCGACCGTGACGGGCTTTCCGCGGAGGTCGTCTATGGTTGCTTGATGATCAACGACCTGATCGGCGATGCGCCGCTGCGCGCTTGGGCGGACAAGACCTATAACGACTGGGTCGCCGATTTCGCCAAACGCAGCGACCCTAACCGGGTATTCCCGCTCGGCATCGTCCCGAATACCGATCCGATCGAGGCGGCAGCCGAGGTACGGCGCTGCGCCAAGATGGGGCTGCGCGGCGGCGATCTGGCCTTCAAGCGCATGAGCCCGCCGCTCTACACGCACGAATGGTACCCCCTGTGGGAGGCGGCGGCGGAGTGCCGGTTCCCGATCTCGTTCCATTCGACCGGTTTCAAGGCGTTGCGCGCGCCCGACACGCCGGAGATGGAAAAGCAATATTTCACGCAGTGGCGGCTGGTGCGCTCGGCGTTGTTCCAACTCGACACGATGGAGGTGCTGGTTTCGCTGTTGGCCTCCGGCGCCTGCGAGAAATACCCCGACTTCAATTTCGTGCTCGGCGAGTCGGGCGTCACCTGGCTACCCTATGTCTTCGACCGCCTCGACACCGAATATGCCGACCGCGCGAAGAGCCTCAATTTCAAGCTCAAGCCGAGCGACTACTTCCGCCGCCAGGGCTACGTCACCTACCAGCAGGACCAGTACCTGGATCCGATCATCCCGCTGATCGGCGAGGACAACATCATCTGGGGGGCGGACTACCCGCACCCGGATTGCATCTGGCCCGATTCGCAGCGCGTGCTCGACAAGAACCTCGCGGCGATCTCGCCGAGCGTTCGCCGCAAGATCACCAGCGAGAACGTCACCCGTCTCTATCACCTCAACTGAGCACTCCCCATTCCTCCCCCCTTGGGGCCAGGGATGGGGTGAAGGCGTTCGCTGCCGATGTTGGGCGCATTTCGATCCGTGTGATTAAAGATGCGCTCATGAAATCTGACGATATCGTTCAAATTCCAGCCGACACCTCGTTGGCCGAAGAGCTTGCCGGCGATGACGTCATCGAGATGGCGAACCTTACGACGGCCCAGACCGGCGTGTCGGGCACGATCTTCATTTCAACCGCTATGGGCGGTCATGGGCCGTGCGTTAAGTATTTTTTGCAGCGTGGCCGCTCACAGCCCAGTTTTTCGGTGACGATCTCCGACATGCCAACGGTAGCGGCCAACAGCCTGCCTGTCCGCGTCGTTCGTCAGATGTCTCCGCAGGTCATAGATTGGGTATCGCGCAACAAGGACGCCTTGTTGGACTTCTGGTACCACGGAGACACTTGGACCCATCCGGAGGTCAGCGATTTCATCCAGAAGCTGAACCGCCTCTGATGGGTCCCAAGCCGCTGAAAAAGCGCGCGATGGCGGTAGATCGCCGCCGTCAGGTGGCGCCGCTGCGCAAGAGTTCCGCGACGCGTTATTACGCTTCGGTCGCGGTTGTCGGATCGATCATACGGCGGACCTCGGTGATCTTGTTCGCCGGGAAACCGCTGCGCTTAGCGTGCTCTTGGATGATCGCCTCGTCCTTTGCGAGATAAACGCAAAACGTCTTGTCGTTCGCGACATAGCTTTCGACCCATTGAATGTCGGGGCCGAGTTCCTTCAAAGTCGCGTTCGATTTCTGCGCCGCCTCGCGCAGCGCCTGCCGCTCGGCGCTGCCGATTGCCGGCAATTCGCGCTCGATGATGTATTTTCGCATGGGTCCTCCCTTTCGCAGCTGGTCGCTAATACCAAGCAGATTCGCGCCCGCCGGTAAAGCGCGGCATGATCAGAGCAGCTGGGTGCGCGCACAGGCGGGCTCATGATCGAGAGCATCAGCGCCGTGACCCTCGCCACCCACGATATGCAGCGTGCCGTCCGGTTCTACCGCTCGCTCGGGTTTCAGCTTGCCCATGGTGGAGAAGACGCTGCATTCACCAGTTTCCGCGCCGGCCCGAATTTCCTGAACCTGATCGCCCAACCTGCCGATCGCCTCTGGTCATGGTGGGGCCGGATCATATTCTATGTCTCCGATGTCGACGCGCTCTATGCCCGAGCCGTTGCCGCCGGTTATCGGCCGCAGGCGCCGCCGCGCGACGCCGAGTGGGGCGAAAGATTTTTTCACCTGACGGATCCCGACGGTCACGAGTTGAGCTTTGCTTGGCCTCTGCATGCGGGCGGGCGTGACCCGGGCGGATAAGACCTCGTATCCCTGTCGTCATCGTGCTGAAATAAAATTGTGGTATCGCGGCACTATAGATGCTCGGAGCCGCGATGCTCGAATACGTCCACTTTGTTCCTGGCCGATTACGGCTCAAGATTTGTGAATTGAGGCACCGGCGCAGAGCAGCCGAAGCCGAGGCCTTTGTTGCCGGGATACCGGGAGTCAGCCGTGTTGTGGCGAATCCCACCACCGGCAGCCTCACAATCAATTTCGACGCCGAGCAGCTCTCGGTTCGCGACTTGTGGGAAAGGTTGCGCGTGCAAGGCTATGTCTCGGGTCGAGAGCCCACGCCAGTTCGAGCTTCGTCTATTGAATGGCCGGACACAGCCCGATTTGGGCGCGCGTTGATGGCGGGGGTCCTCGACGCCATCGTCCAACACTCGGCGCAGATGCTCGTTCGAGCACTGCTTTAGCCGCGGCACCCGAAAGGACCTCGCGAAGTAGCCTTAGGGCGAGGCGCAGGCCGCGCGATACGCTCAGCCGGCTGTTGCGCCGTCCGCGCCCTTTTCCCGAGCAATCCTGGGCGTCTGGTCGAGTTCGGCTGTGGCCTCGGCGAGAAGATCGCTGGCCATTTCCCCAATCTCGCTCAAAGTTTCCCCGTAGAAGACCATAGTACCCTTGATTGCCGCTTTGGCTGCCGGGCGCAGAAGCTGCCTCACCGTCTGAATGATGGTCGGGCCGAGAATTGCCGCGCCGACCCCTACCATCAGACCGGTTGCGAGATTGCCTTTGAATATGTCCTCGATCAGAGCCATTGATCCCACCATCAGACCAGGGTTTGAGCGCGGCCAATTACATTCCCGTGAAGATCCCGAAGCAACGGCTAGGATGCAGAGCCGGCCCGGTCTCCGATGCCTTCCGGGTGTTCTGTGCTGCCCCGGCATGTCGTTAAGCGAACAAGAGCTTCAGCGCCGCGGGCTTCGCCGCAACCGACTGATTGCAACGGCATTGCTGTGCGCAATGGCGGCGGTGTTTCTCGCCACGACACTGATATCGCAGCCCGGATTCTGGGTTCTCCTCGTTCGAGCCACCGCCGAGGCGGCCGTCGTGGGCGCACTTGCCGATTGGTTCGCGGTGACCGCCATCTTCCGGCACCCGCTCGGTCTGCCGATTCCGCACACCGCGATCGTGCCGAGAAACAAGGACCGGATCGGCGAAGGCATTGCCAGCTTCATCGAGCACAATTTTCTGACGCCGGAGCTTGTCAAGGCGAAGTTGCGCTCCATCGACCTGGCGCGGCTCCTTGCCGATTGGCTCTCGTCGCGCGCGACGGCCGATGCCGTGGCCCTGCGCCTTCTGCGCTTGATGCCGCATCTACTTGGTGCCGCGGATGCTCGCGAGTTCCGCGAATTCGCCGGCGAGATGGTCGGCCGCCGGCTCAAGGAGATTGCGCTGGCCCCGCTCCTCGGGCGAGCGCTCGCCGTGCTGGTTGCGAATGGCTATCACGAAAAGCTGCTCGATTACCTGTTGCAGCTCTGCAGCCAATTTATTGAGACACGAGAGGACCAGCTCTACGTGGCGGCGGAGGCGCAACGCCGCAGATGGTGGATCCCGAAGGCAATCAATCGGCAGATAGCAAAAGCGATCGTCGGCGGCGTCAAAGAGCTCATTACCGATCTTCGCTTGCCCGGTACTCCGGGGCGAGAGAACGTGCTGAAAGCGATCGAGCGGCTGGCCGGCGATCTAGAGATCTCGCCGGAATATCGCGCGCATATCGAGGAAGCAAAACTACGGATTCTCGAAGACCCCCAGGCCAAAGCATGGCTCAGCGCGGCCTCGGGTAATGTCGCGCATGCTTTGTTGGAAGATCTTGCTTCGGCAAGCCCGCAAATGCGTCAGACAGTTGCGTCCGCAATTCATTCTTTGGGACAGCGGCTGCATTCCGATGCCGCAATGCGTATGCGGCTCAATCGCACGATTGAAGCGCTGGCGACGGAGGTCATTCCCTGGCGTGCTCAGCTGGCGCAATTCATTATCGAGGTCGTCCGCCAATGGGATACCGAGACCTTTACTAACCGGTTCGAGCTCGTCGTCGGCCGTGACCTGCAATACATTCGCCTCACCGGAACGTTAGTCGGCGGCTTGGTCGGATGCCTTCTGTATCTGCTTTCCGCGGCTTTGGGGTGATCCTCGGATGGCCGTTCAAACGAAAAGATAATGCCTGAAATAGGGTGTTGCCCGGCGATTTTCTGATGCCCAAGGCCGGTCATTCATGAGCCATTGGCCGGCTCCCCGACCAATGTGCCGATCAGCCGCAATAGCGCTTGCTGCTCCGGGCCTCTGCCCTGGCTGAGAAATGTGCCGATCTCGATTTCGGCGACATGGCCTCCCGACGGGAGGTTAGCTTGGTGTCTGATGAAGACGCGCCCGCCATCGCGGACAAGATGCCATCGATCCCCATTCGCGCTGGAATAAAGCTCTCTTGTAACCAGGGCCATGAAGTGCTCCTCCTTCTTTACTAACAGGGGAGGGACGTTCAGCTGAGCAGCTCGCGGCGGCAAACCCATCAGGTCGAGTGCTGCACGGCCCAAAAGGCCGTAGGGATTGCCGAGCGTCTCAGGCAATTCGAAATGGTTGTAGTACTCGCCGACCAGCAGACGCACCGGCTTCCCGGCGGCTTCCACTGCGGCGGCGAATTCGCGGTTCTGGCGCTGGAATTCGGGGGTTTCGCAGGTGCCGTAGGCGACAATCAAAGGCGCGTGCAGCAGGTCGAGATGTCGGATCGGGCTCAGTGCGGCGATGGCAGCGTCGTCGAAAGAGACGTAGCGATTGCGAGCCGACAAGCTGACCGGCGTCAGATCGTACATGCCGCTGATGCAAATGCCGCCCTTGACAATCTCGATTGGCGCGCCGAACTCCCGCGGCCAGTCGGTTGTGAGTGCCACCGCGGCGAGATGCGCGCCAGAAGATTGACCACCCAGATAAAGCCGATCCGGGTCGGCGCCGAAACGGGCGGCATTCCGGTGTACCCAGGCGACGGCGCGGCAGACCTGGTCGGCTAGAACCATCAAGTTGCCGCCGACATCCTGCACCAAAGCGAAGTCGGGTACGACATAATGTGCCCCGGCCGCGAGGAACATTTCTGCCGGACCTGCGAAATCCTTCGAGCGCCCGCTGCGCCAGGCGCCGCCGTGAATGAAAATCAAGACCGGTGCCCCGGCCCTGGCGGTGCGGTAGATATCCAGCCGCTCGATCTCGGCCGATCCGTACGCAACGCGCTCGGGTTCGCCGATGTATTGGCGCACCAGTTCGCTGTCTCTTTCACGCCGCTTTATGAGCTGCTCGCGGTTCGGCGCATAGGCGGCCTGATCATAGGCAGCGTCGAGCGCAGCCTGGTCATAGTCGAGGAACACCCTCGGACCTATCTCGGCCATCGATAACTCTCGGTTTTATCAGTCCGACGAAGTTAGTTTCGGGTTCTGCCCTTGTGAACGCGACCTTTTGATGCCGGCCGCTCCTTCGGTTTTGGGGTCGGCAAAGGCCGCCGTTGTGGCGGCGCGTTGCTGTCGCGCCGAGGGACAATATTGTGATCCCGTGCCGCTTCCTCCTTGCTGTGCCGATCGTCGCCATCACCGAGCATCTGAAACCTTCACCGAAGCGGGTCGAGCAACGTCTTTGCCCCTTTTTGACCGGCAGTATCGAAGCCTTTGCTGTCCCGACGCGGTGGCATCGACGCTGCGAACACTCACATAGCTGGGGCGGCGCGCGAGCGGCTCATGACGGAACACCCCCTTGAAGGTTGCGCAATGATAGGGCGCAATAATGAGCGCGCAAGGTATGCCCGCGCAGCAACCATCCGCGCTACTTTGAAAAACGTGCGCCGGCGCCCGGTCAAGCAGACCAAATCGGTCCGGCCTTTTACGGGGAGTAGCCAGACGATCTTTTGGCGAAACAGCAGGAGCAGCTGATGAAGGCGACTATCAGCCCGATCTACCGCTGGTACGTCGGGGAAATCGAAATTACTCGTGTGCTCGAGTTTGAGGCCGCCCTATTCGAGCCGGGCGTGCTCCATCCCGAGGCTTCTCCCGAGATCATTGCGCAGCACCGGCCCTGGCTCGAGCCGACCTTGATGGACCCGGCCAGCGGTCTGCTCTGCTTCGCGTTTCACAGCACGGTCATCAAGACGCCGCGCGCAACCATCCTCGTCGACACCTGCTCCGGCAACGACAAGGAGCGCCCGCACAAGCCGCGCTATCATCGGAAGAACTGGCCCTATCTCGCCAATCTCGCCGCCGCCGGGTTTTCGCCCGAGAATATCGACTATGTGCTGTGCACGCATTTGCACGTCGATCATGTCGGTTGGAACACGCGGCTCCTCGGCGGCCGATGGGTGCCGACGTTCCCGAACGCCCGGTATCTGTTTGCCCGCGAGGAATGGGAACACTGGCGGGTCGCCGAATTGCGGGCGAGGTACACCACCGATCCGTACTACGAGGACAGCCTGTTGCCGGTCATGGACAGTGGCCAGGCCGAACTGGTCGCCACGGACTATGCTTTCGATGACAGCGTCTGGATCGAGTCGTGGCCGGGGCACACACCGGGTCATGTCTGCGTCGTCGTAAGATCTCAGGGCGCATCCGTGGTCCTCAGCGGCGATATCATGCATACGGCGCTACAATGCGCCGAACCGCGGCTCAACAGCTGTTTCTGCGTCGATACGGAAATGGCGCGAGCAACACGGCAGCGCTTCCTCGAGACCTTTGCGGATAGCCCCGACATGGTCATTCCAGCCCACTTCCCGACCCCGACCGCCGGCTGGGTACGGTCGCATCACGGATCATTCCGTTTCCATTTCGACCGCCTCCGCTGAAGCCGGCACGAGCTGCCACTGGCGCGGCGATCGGAGGGACCGCCCGCCGAACCCGACGACGTCGCCGGCGAAGTCTACCTAGCGGGCGCCTCGGGATTCCTCAGCACGCCCTCGCTGACCAGCACTTCGTGCGCGGCGCGAAACGCGTCGAGCCCGGCTGGAATTCCGCAATACGCTGTCGCATGCAGCAGCGCGGCCTTGATCTCTTCTACAGATACACCGTTGTTGAGCG
>JBARIB010000266.1:0-4841 GCA_049799535.1 Allostellaceae bacterium
CGCGAGGACCGCGCCTCACCTGCCGCGTCCGCCCTCGAACTCGAGATCGCCGAGCTTGCCGGCAGCCAGCGCGCGCAGTGGCTCGACCGCGCTCGACGCACGGCGCAAGAAGCGGCCGCGAAGTGCCTTGCCGAACTGCGCGAGAATGTGGTCGGCAGCGAGCAGGCACAGGCTGCCGCTCGCAAGATCGTCGCCTTCGCCGCGATCGGAGACGAGCTCGAGCGCGGCGGCGAATTGCTCTCCGATGAGAGGCGCAAAGGAGCGCACTCCGATGCTGCGTGAAATCAACTTGTTCGGCGGGCTGGCGCCCTCGCTCCTGCTTTATTTCCTTGCGGCCGTCGTGCTGTTCCTGGTGATCGACCGGATTCTATCGCCTATCGGATTTTATCGCCTCGTTTGGCATCCGCCATTGGTGCGGCTCGCCATCTTTGTCTGCCTGTTTTCCGGCCTCGTTCTGTTCACCAGACCCTGAGGAAGCTCGATGAAGACTGTCCTGCGCGTGTTGCTGACCCTGGTGCTCGTCGCCGCCGCCTGCGCCGGCGGGTACGAGCTCTGGGACTACTACCTGTGGTCGCCATGGACCCGTGACGCTCACGTCCAGGCGGACGTCGTGGGCATCGCGCCGGACGTCGCCGGCTTTGTCACCGACCTGCGGGTCAAGGACAACCAGTTCGTCCACAGAGGCGATGTTTTGCTCGTCATCGATCAGGCCCGTTATACCAGAGCTCTGGCTCTGGCCGACGCCACCGTCGCCGCCCGCAAGGCGCTGATGGAAGACGCCGAGCAGCAGCACGCGCGGCGCGCCAAGCTGACCACGATCGCGATCTCCGACGAGGCGCGCGAGGACGCCAAACTCGGCGCCGCCTCGGCTGCTGCCAACCACCAGCAGGCGATCGCGGACCGCTCGACCGCTCAGCTCAACCTCGACCGCACCGTGGTGCGGGCGCCGGTCAACGGGTTTGTCACCAACCTGACCCTGGTTGTCGGCCAGTACGCCTCGGTCGGCACCAAGGTCATGGCGCTGATCGACAGCGATTCCTACCGGATAACAGGCTATTTTGAGGAAACCAAGATGCCGGTGATAAAGCCGGGTGAACAGGCCGAGATTTATCTGCTGGATGGATCGCCGGCACTGCGCGGTCATGTCGAGAGCATCGCCCGCGGCATTACCGATCGCGACAACCCCGCCGGCCCCGAGCTGCTGGTCAACGCCAATCCAACCTTCGAGTGGGTGCGACTCGCCCAGCGGATCCCGGTGCGCATCCATATCGATGATGTGCCCGAGGGTGTGCTGGTCAGCTCGGGCATGACCGCCACCGTCGTCGTCGAGGCGCCACCGCGGCAATGGGCATTCCCAGCTGCGGTGCGCCGATGGCTAGCCGCGGCGCGGTAAACGAGCGGGGCCGCTGCGTGACGATCCAGCTTCGAATTGCCTGTCGCCGCATCGTTCCGCGAATGGTAAAGGGAAACGTGCCGTTGGCAACGTGCAATAGACATGAGGCGTGACAATCGGAGCCGCGTGCTCCTCTGCGGCGCGCGCTGGAAACTCTTTGCGATCGTCCTTGCGATACTGATGCTCTGTCCCACCGCCGTCCCGCATGCGCAGCCGACGGAACGGGCACCCGATACGATGGAGGCGCGGCTACGAGCTTGCGAGCCCTGCCACGGCCGGCAGGGTGGGGGAACGAACAACGACTACTTCCCGCGTCTCGCCGGCAAGCCGGCCGGCTATTTGATGAACCAGCTCGTCGCGTTTCGCGATGGGCGTCGCCGCTACCCGCCGATGAACTATCTCCTCGAATACCTCCCCGACGCGTATCTCCAGAAGATAGCGGACTACTTCTCAGCGTTGCGCCCGCCGCCGGTGCCGCAAGCGGTTGCCGACGTGAGCCCGGCTCTGCTGGCGCGCGGACGTTTACTGGTGAGCGAGGGGGACCGAGCCCACGGCGTGCCGGCATGTTCTGGATGTCACGGCCCCAAACTGACGGGGATGGAACCCGCCATTCCCGGACTCGTGGGACTGCGTGCGAGCTATATCAGTGCGCAGCTCGGCGCCTTCCGTTACGGCACGCGGACCGCTGCCGAACCGGATTGCATGCAACTCGTGGCTGCCAGCCTGACTGAAAGCGACGTCACCGCGGTTGCGGCATGGCTCGCTTCAGTGCCTCTACCGGCAGACCCGTCTCCTGTGCCGAAAGGCTCGCTTCCGATGCCGCTCGCTTGCGGCAGCGAACCGAACTGAGAGGGGGAGGGCCCCGTGCGGATCGACCGGCTTTCCCTGCTCGCGCTGGTTTCTTGGTTCGGAAGTTTGTGGGATCTCACCCATCGCCGTCCCGACCCGTGGGCCGGTATGACAGGAAGGAAATTCGTTGGTTTCCGTGCGAATGACTTCTGGTGCGGGATACTAGTCGCGATGGTGCTTCTGGCCGGTGCCGCCGCGGCGCAGGCCGACGACCATGCCCTCGTCACCAAGGGTGAGTACCTGGCCCGTGCCGGCGATTGCATCGCCTGCCACACCAATCCCGGCGGCGCTCTGTTCGCCGGCGGCCTGGCAATGCCGACGCCGTTCGGCACGATCTATTCGTCCAACATTACGCCCGATCCTGCAACCGGCATCGGGTCATGGACCGCCGACCAATTCTACGCAACGATGCACACTGGCCGGTTTCCCGATGGCGGCCTGATCTATCCCGCCATGCCATTCGGCTCCTACACGAAGGTGACTCGCGAGGATTGCGACGCGATCTTCGCTTATCTGCACTCCGTCCCGCCGGTGCACCAGCAGAACCGGCCGCACGATCTCCGTTTTCCGTTCAACAACCGCCAACTCATTCTGGGCTGGCGCACCCTGTTCTTTAAGGAAGGCGAATACCAGCCCGATCCGACCAGATCGGCCGAGTGGAACCGCGGCGCCTACCTCGTGCAGGGCCTGGGTCATTGCGCGATGTGCCACACGCCGATCAACGCGCTTGGCGGGAGTTCCGAGTCGAAGGCGTTCGAAGGTGGCTTGATCCCGATGCAGAACTGGTACGCACCCTCCTTGACCTCGAACAAAGAGGCTGGGCTCGGCGAGTGGAGCATCGAGGAGATTGTCGATCTGCTCCGCAACGGGGTGTCGCATCGCGGCGCGGTATACGGCCCGATGGCAGAAGTAACGTACGACAGTCTGCAATATCTCAACGATGCCGATGTGCGCGCAATGGCAATCTATCTGAAGAGCTTGGGCCAGGGCAGCCCTCTTGCGCCCGAGGTTTCCGGAATTCCGACGCCGGAGAGCAGCCTGCTGATGAGCTTCGGCCAGACCCTCTATGCGACGCACTGCGCAAGCTGTCATGCCGCAGACGGTCGGGGCATGCCGCCGGATTATCCGCCGCTGGCCGGCAATCCGTCGATCCAGATGGCATCGGCTGTAAATCCAATCCGCATGGTTCTAAACGGCGGCTTCCCGCCCGGCACGGCCGGCAATCCGATGCCGTACGGAATGCCGCCCTTCGCGCAGAATCTATCCGATGATGAGGTCGCCGCCGTCGTGACCTATATCCGCGCCGCCTGGGGCAACCGGGGGTCGCCAGTCTCGTCGCGGCAGGCCAACGAACTGCGCACCGCGCCTTTGGATTGATAGACCGATGATAAACTCCGACCCCGCTACCGGCGACAATGTTGCCAGCGTGCAGCAAGATGCGGCCATAAACACGATCTTGCGATCGGGTGCAAAAGGTGCAGTCGCGCTCGCTGGCCTCGCGACCGTCACCGTCGTGGCAATCTGGTTTGCGTTCTATCTGCTCGTCTTCCTGCCGCGCGCAATAACGCCATGACCACGCCCTCTGACGATGGGGTTGACCGCGCCGAGCGCGTCGAGCACCGCTGGGCCGCCGTCTCGGCCGCTATCCTGGTGTTGCTTGTCGTAATGACAACCTTCGCTGCGCTGCATCTGGCAGCCATGCCGCAGAGCAGGGTCGAGACCATCGACCCGAGGACCTTGCATCTCGACGGGGAATTCATCGAAAGCAACCTCGGCAGTGCGCTCGAGCCCGACGGTTCCGTCACCGTGCGTGCGATCGGCCAGCAATACTCCTTCACGCCGTCTTGCATCGTCGTGCCTACCGCTACGCCGGTCACATTCCGCGCGACCAGCGCGGACGTGGTGCACGGCTTCCTGATCGACGGGACCAATGTCAATCTCATGCTGGTGCCCGGCTATATCTCCGGCCTCAAGGCACGTTTCGAGACTCCCGGCGAACGCCTGATGCCATGCCACGAATTCTGCAGCGTGGGCCATGAGGGCATGTGGGGCAAAATCAAGATCGTCGACAAGGCCGCGTTCGCCCGCATGGCGACGGATCGGCGGAGGATGAGCTGTGTGGAATAGCAAGCGGCTGGTTCTCGCCCATCTCTGGCTCGCCTTTGCCGCTTTCGGAGCGGCACTGCTGCTCGGCGAGTGGCAGATGTTCATTCGCAGCCCATTGCACGCCTGGATCAGCGATCCGGAGTGGTACTACCGCTCCGTCACCGCCCACGGCACCACGATGGCCTATGTGTTTCCGACGCTTGTTGCGATGGGTTTCGGCTATTTCGTGACCGAACAGGCGCTGCAGCGGCCGATGGTCGGGCTGCGCTGGGCTTGGGCCGGATTGGCACTTGTAGCCATCGGCACGGTCATGGCGATTGTCCCGGTCGCGTTAGGACATGCCTCGGTGCTCTACACCTTCTACCCGCCGCTGATCGGCAATCCTTTCTATTATATCGGGGTTGTTCTCGTCGTCGTCGGCTCGTGGGTGTGGGTCGCGCTGATGTCGGTGAATTTGTACCGCTGGAAGCGGGACAATCCCGGCGCTCCAGTC
>JBARIB010000267.1:0-2302 GCA_049799535.1 Allostellaceae bacterium
GTTGACTAGGAACGCCTTGATTGTGGCGGCATTGGCCGAGGGACGGTCGTACCAGAAGCCGACCAGCAGATAAGACATCAAGCCGACGCCTTCCCAGCCGAAGAACAGCTGCACGAAGTTGTCGGAGGTCACCAGAGCCAGCATAAAAAAGGTGAACAGGCTCATATAGGACATGAAGCGGGGGATCGATGGATCCCCGTGCATGTAGCCGATCGAATAGACGTGGACCATCGACGACACGACGGTCACGACGACGATCATGACGCCGCTCAACGTGTCGAGCCGCAGTGCCCAGTTCACGTCGACACCGCCGGCGATGATCCAGCTCGCCAACGGGATGACTTGCACCTGTTCGCTGGCGAGAATGTCGCGGAACAGGAAGAGACCGAGCACCGCCGACAACGAAAGGGCGCCGCAAGTCACCAGCTGCGCGCCGCGATCGCCGATCACCCGGCCGAAAAAGCCGGCGATGATTGCGGCGATCAGCGGCAGAAATACGACGGCAACCGCCAAAGCCTCAGCCCTTCATCATGTTGATGTCCTCGACCCGGATCGTGCCGCGATTGCGGAAATAGACGACGAGGATGGCGAGGCCGATCGCCGCTTCCGCCGCCGCTACGGTCAGCACGAACATCGCAAAGGCCTGGCCGATGAGATTGTTCAAAAAGACCGAGAAGGCGACGAAATTGATGCTGACCGCGAGCAGCATCAGCTCGATCGACATCAGCATGATGATCACGTTCTTACGGTTAAGAAAGATGCCGAAGATACCGAGCGTGAACAGGATCGCGGCCACCGTCAGATAATGGGGGAGGCCGATCAGCATCAGTCATTCCCGGTGCCGAGCGGCACCTTCACAACTTCGACTGTCTCGGCGCGCCTGCGCGCCAGCTGGGCGGCAATCGATTGCCGCCTAACGTCGGCGCGATGACGCAAGGTCAAGACGATTGCCCCGACCATGGCCACGAGCAAAATCAATCCCGCCAACTGGAACCCTAACAGGTAGCGCGTATAGAGAATGTCGCCCAGCGCCCGGGTATTGCTGATCTGAGCACCTCCGGTCATGGCCATCGCAGGGATCTGGCTCGGTATGGACGGGCTGACCGCCCAGCCGCCAATGACGAAGATTAGCTCGGCGAGCAGGATGAGCCCGACCAATGTACCGATGGGTAGATATTGCACAAAGCCGCTGCGCAGCTGCAAAAAATCGATATCCAGCATCATCACTACGAAGAGAAACAATACGGCCACAGCCCCGACATAGACGATGACCAAGATCATCGCCAAAAATTCCGCACCGATCAGAATGAACAGCCCAGCAGCGTTGAAGAACGCCAGGATGAGAAAAAGTACCGAATGTACCGGGTTGCGCGCTGAAACCACCATGACACCGGAGGCAACGGCAATCGCGCCGAAAATGTAGAAGAGGATGGCCTGAACGATCATGGCCCGGATTTACCCGCGCGGCGCGAGGGTGAAGGGCTCAGCCCCGCACGCCACCTTGTGAGACCAGCGCATTCCAATCACCGGTAAGGTGCATCGAGCGCCAGGTTCTTGGCGATCTCGGCCTCCCAGCGATCGCCGTTCGCCAAAAGCCGTTCCTTATCGTAGAGAAGCTCCTCGTGGGTTTCGGTCGCAAACTCGAAATTCGGCCCCTCGACGATCGCATCGACGGGGCAGGCTTCCTGGCAATACCCGCAATAAATGCACTTGGTCATATCAATGTCGTAGCGCGTCGTGCGCCGGCTGCCGTCCTCCCGGGGCTCAGCCTCGATCGTGATGGCCAGTGCCGGGCAGATCGCCTCGCACAATTTGCACGCGATGCAGCGCTCCTCACCGTTGGGGTACCGCCGCAGCGCATGCTCGCCGCGGAAACGCGGGCTCAGCGGTCCCTTTTCGTAAGGGTAGTTAACCGTGACCGGGCGCTTGAACATGTAGCGCAAGGTCAGCCCCAACCCAGACAGCAGCTCGGTCAGCAGCAGGCTCCGGGTGGCGCGGTCAAAAAGTCCCATCGATCGATCCTTCAGCGCGCTGGTAGCCATCCCGCCGACGTTAGGACACCGGCGGTCAGCACCAGCCACAGCAGCGAAAATGGCAGAAACACTTTCCAGCCTAGCCGCATCAGCTGGACATAGCGGAACCGCGGGAAGGTGGCACGCACCCACAGAAAACAAAACAGCACGAAGGCAATTTTGAGCGCGACCCAGATAGGTCCCGGCACCCAGGTAAACGGCGCAGCGCCGAACGGAGCAAGCCAGCCGCCGAGGAACAGCACGCTGGTCATCGCACTCATCAAGATCAT
>JBARIB010000268.1:0-5801 GCA_049799535.1 Allostellaceae bacterium
TTGCCCATCGAGCCAGGCGGCGCATGGCAAAACGCGTTTCTTGTCGCGCAGATAGGCCTCTGCCATCTCGATCGCCGAGCTCGCCGGAGCGTAAAAGGCGGAGCCCGTCTTCAACAGGCCGACGATCTCGCCACCGCCGTCGCGCGTGCGCTGGACGATCTTGTCGAGCCGCTCCTGCGTCGTCCATCCCATCTTTACAAGATCCGGTAGCGGGATGCCGGCGACTGTCGAATAGCGTACCAACGGCACCATCGTGTCGCCATGTCCGCCGAGGACGAAGGCGCTGACATCCTCGACCGAGACGCCGAATTCTTGGGCGAGGAAAAAGCGAAACCGGGCACTGTCGAGGATGCCCGCCATGCCGACGACGCGCTTCGGCGGCAGCCCGCAGGCTTCGCGCATAACCCAGACCATCACGTCGAGTGGGTTGGTGATAGTGATCACGAACGCATCGGGGCAATGCTTCTTGATCGCCTCGCCGACCGTTCTGACGATCCCAGCATTAACCCCGATCAGATCATCGCGGCTCATCCCAGGCTTGCGCGGGATCCCCGCAGTGACGATGACGACATCGGCGCCCGCGATATCGGCATAGTTATTGGAGCCTCCAATGACCGCGTCGTACCCCTCGATAGCCGAGCCTTGCACGATATCGAGCGCCTTCCCCTGCGGCACGCCTTCGACCACATCGACCAGGACGATGTCGCCGAGCTCCTTGAGCCCGGCAAGCAACGCCAGCGTGCCGCCAATCTGCCCGGCCCCGATCAGGGCGATCTTGTTGCGTGTCATGCGTAACCCTTTCGTCTGCAGCGCTGGCGGCGGCGCTCAACTTGAGAGCGTATCTACGATTTCAGGTGCTTGTCGAAGAACGCCGCGACGTCCCGCCAGAGCTCGGCGGCCGGCCCTTCGCGATAGCTCGGCCGGTAATCTGCGAGAAACGCGTGCCCGGCGTTCTTGTAGATTTTGATCGTGACGTCCTTGCCGGCGCGCTGCGCGCGGCTTTGTAATTCTTCCGCCTGGGCCACCGTCGGGTTCTGGTCCTCCTCGCCGAACACGGCGAAGAGCGGGCAGTGCAGACGGTCGATCATGTTCAAGATCGGCGTCGGCCGCGCCGGCGTGGTCTCGGCGTCGGGAGTCGCGCGGTGGATGAACCCGCCCCAGCAATCAACCGCGGCGTCCGCCTTGCTGCTGCTGCACGCGAACAGCAGTGTCTGGCGGCCACCCGAGCAGAACCCGATGACGCCGAGCTTGCCCGATGCGCCGGGAAGGGCGCGCAGATGATCGGCCGCCGCCTCGAGATCCTGCACCGCCTCGGCATCCAATTTGCCGAACATGACCGGGAACACGGTGTTGATGTCGTTTGGATCGGATGGCCCGCCCTTGCGGGAGTAGAGGTCAGGCGCCAGCGCATTATAGCCGATATTGGCAAAGCGCCGCGCAATATCGCGGATGTGCTCGACAAGCCCGAAGGCCTCGTGGATGACGACAAGGCCTGGATACTGCCCCGACTGGCTCGGTCGCGCGAGGTAGCCCTTTATCGTGTCGCCGCCGCTCTTGAACTCGATGTTTTCGCCCCGCACTCGGCTGGGATCGGTTACCGCACCCGGTACATCAGCCATTCGATCCTCCTTGAACGAGATCGTGAACCATAACACCGTAATCCCGTCGCGGTGAAGGTCGGCTTCGTTAATGTCGGGCTTGCCTGGGGCCGGACCGATACGCGATAGCGATATCGGTAAATGAAAAGGGGCGGTCCCCCCTAGACCGCCCCTCGGTGTGGTTCGAAGGCTGCCATATTCCCCCTGAATTTGCCCGCCGACCCGTCGGCCACGGCCTCGAGTTCGCCGTGTCAACCACACGGCTGCAGATTATCGCCTGCCCGGCCATGCGCAATGGCCAAAAGCGTTGCGCACAGGCTTACCCCCAGGATAGCGACTCTATCCCCTAAACCGTCCACAGAGCGACTTCACGTCGCCAACGTAGTGGCGCGAACACGCTCTTGCCGGTCACGCAACCCCAGCAGTCCCGTCGCGATCGCCGCGATCAGCGCGAACCCGCAGGCACTCAAAAAGATCTGCGGCGGCGGCATGCCGAGCGACAGTAGATACCCGCCCAGCACAGGCGCAGCGATGCCGCCCAAACGGCCGATGCCGAGCGCCCAGCCGAGGCCGCTCGTGCGCATGCGCGCCGGATATAGCTTGCCGCAAGCCCCGTTGGCGCCGGTCTGGCTGCCGATGATCGTCATGCCGGAGAAGAAGATCACGATCGCCAGCAGTAAATATGGCATCGCGACAAGCGCAATCGCGCCGATGAACACGATGCCGGCGGCATAGTGCCAGGCCAGCGCCCGCTCTGCTCCGAAGCGGTCGATCAACAGGCCGAGATAGAGCACAGCGAATATCGCGCCTAATTCGCGAAAGCTCGTCGTGCGGGCCGCTTCGGCAGGCGACATGCCGGTCAGGTGCAACACCTCGGGCAGCCAGTAGACGAAAAGGAACAGGTTCATCAGGCTGCAGAAGAAGATCACCCACAAGAGCACGGTCTGCAGCGCATAGCCCTCGCCGAACAGCATGCTGATCGGGTTGCCTTGGGCGAGGTCGAGGCCCTGCGTACCGGCCTCCCCCGGCATGATGTCGAGCCGCTGCAGCAAGCCGGCCTCGCGCGGCGACAGGCTGCCCTTCGCGGCGAGAAAGCGGGGTGACTCGGGCAGCCACAATGCGAGCGCAATCACCATCAACAGCGGCACGACCCCGCCTACGAGGAAGACGCTCGGCCAGCCGAAAGTGGGCAGCAGCACCGCGGCGAGCTGCCCGCACAAAAACCCGCCGATCGGTGCGCCGGTGAAGGTCGCCATGATCATCGTCGCGCGAAACCGTTTCGGCGCGTAATCACCGCTCAATGTGGCGGCTCCCGGAAACGCGCCGCCGATCCCCATCCCAGTGAAGAAGCGCAGGATGCTCAGCACCAGCAGCGAGCCGGCAAACGCGCTCAGCAGCGAGGCCAGGCCGAAAATCGTGAGGCTGGCGAGCAATAGCGGCCTCCTGCCGATGCGGTCGCCGATCGGCCCCGCCGACAGCGCGCCCACCATGATGCCGATGCTGGACCACAGGAAAGCCTGTGTGAAGGCCGGCCCGGGCAAGTTCCAGGCGTGCGTCAGCGACGGCACCGAGACACCGATCGAGTTGATATCGTAGCCGTCGCAGATCTGAACCAGGGCGCACAGCGCCGCCACGCGGATCTGCAAGCCGCCGATCCGCTGGTTCTCCAATGCGGCCTCGGTGGCCGACAAATGCCCTTCCGCCAACCTTGCCTCCCTAAGATGCTGATGCCTCGTGTGGCATGTCCGCCCGAGTCGTGCAAGCCCCCGGTAGGGTTGGCGCGGCGAATGGTGCGCAGGAGTTGGCGTCGAAGAGCTTGGTCTTGTTCGCGACCACTTCAGTCAGCAGGTGGGGACCGGACCGGCGAGACGATCCTGGCGCTTTGTAATTAAAGCCCTGCTGTCATCCCCGCGCGGCGCCGATTGTGTCTGCCACCCTGGCCGCGCGTGCGCCAAGCGGCTTCTGCTGGCCAACAGTCGTGTCGCCCGCCGCCTGGTGCTCCATTTCGGCATCGAACTTAGCGCCGAGCAGCACCACAACTACCGAGATCCAGATCCAGGTCATGAAGCCGATAATTGCGCCGAGTGAACCGTAAGTCTTGTTGTAGCTGCCAAAGTTCGCCACGTACCAGGAAAACAAGACTGAGGCGGCGATCCACAGGGCGGTCGCCAATCCGCTGCCCCAACTGACCCAACGCCAGCACGGCTCGTTGCGGCTCGGGCCATACCGATAGAGGAGCGCCAGAGCCAACCCGACCGGCACGAACAGGATCGGCCATGTCGCGATCTTTACGAGCAAGTTCGTGCCGCCCGGCAGCGGAATGAAATTCAACGCGATCGGTAGTGCGATGACGACCGCGGTCGCCAGCAACATGAAGATCACAGCGCCGGCCGTGAAGGTAAGGGTTGTCAAATAATATTTAAAAAATCCCCGTTTCTCTTTCTCTCCATAGACAATATTCAGAGAATCGAACAATGCCGAAACACCCGAATTCGCCGTCCATAACGAGATAACCAGGCTGACGAGGAAGCCGATGCCAAGGGCCGTCCCACCTTGTGAGGCCAGTCGGGTCAACTGGTCATGAAGAACTTGGATGGCCCCGCCCGGCGCAATGTTTGCTAGCGAGTCGAGCTGTCCAGCGAGAGTCGCCGGATCGGCAAACAGCCCATAAATCGAGATCAGCGCCGCGATGCCGGGAAAAATCGACAAAATGATGTAAAACGTGGCTCCTGCCGCGACCAGCAATATGCGATCCTCGGAAATGCCATGGTAGACCCGGAGGAGGATATCCTTCCAACCTCGCGAAGAGATCTCCGACGGCCTATCCGCAGACCGGCCGCCCCCGGCTTCACGCCTCGAATGATTGCTCTGCCAGCCGCTGTCGCGGCCTGCTCGTTTACGTCCGCCAAAATGATGGGCTGGTCGCTCGAGCTGGTCGTTTTGAGTCTCCATAATCGCTCCTCAAACCGGCTCGACAGCGCTGCGCAGCATCGAAATGTCGTTGTCTCCGCTACGGTGGGAACCCTGCGTTGCGGCACTAAGTTCCGCGGCGCCTCCGTTAACGGGGAATGCCGGAGGTCTGGGGCCCCGGCCAGTTCATGATCGGGACGCTGCTTATGCTGTTCTTCGGACTGCCTTCTATCACGCGGTTGCTGTAAGCGACGTATATCAGCACATTCCGCTGGTGGTCATAGAAGCGGACCACTTGCAGAGTCTTGAAGAGCAGACTGCGCCGCTCATCGAAGACCCGCTCCCCATCCTTCAATTCACCATCAATCTTGATCGGACCGACCTGGCGACACGCGATGCTAGCGTCGCTGGTATCCTCGGCCACTCCCAACCCGCCCTTCAGCCCGCCCGTCTGGGCTCGGCTGATGTGACAGGCAACACCTTCGACCCTCGGGTCGTCAAAACCGTCAACGACGATTTTGTCGTTGGGTCCCAACAGGTGAAACCTCGTGCTGACGGAACCGGTTATCCCGCGCTCAGGCCGGCTGTAGATCCAAACCCCGAATAGAATCAGGAGAAGCAGCACACCCGCTCCGAGAATGACGCCCAGTCTTCTCATCACGCTCCACGCTCATCGTTTTGTAAGCACAGCCCCCGCCTCGGAATAACCGCCAGCAACACAGCACGCGATCCCTAGTCGCGGCGGAGATGAACCAATCAGCGGGTGGTTTGTTAGGGTGCGTAACGCAGGAGGACAATGCACGATATCGTCCACAGGTTTAAAGGGGCTTGCCGAGAGCCGATGCGGCTGCGATCGAAAAAGGCCGCCCGCCGCAGTCAAACGGAAGAGCCAGACAGCCAGATCACCCAGGTGGCGAGTGCCAAGAAGGGGCCGAAGGGCAGCGCCGAATGGGCACCTATCCGCACGCCGGCGAGCCTCAGGCAGGCGGCTGCGGCGAGCGCCGCCAATGCGGCGACCAGGATCACCTGCGGCAGCCCGGCGGCCCCGACCCACGCGCCCGACGCCGCCAACAATTTGGCATCACCTCGGCCTAAGCCCTCGCGGCCCCGCAAGGCCCGGTAAAGAGCCGCGATCGCCACTAGGCTCAAATAGCCGAGCGCAGCGCCCAGAGCGCGGTAGAACACTTGTTCGGAATCGAAGGCGACGGCCGCGCCGAGGCCGACGATGACGAGCGGTAAAGTCAAGGCGTCCGGCAAAAGCCAATATCGCAAATCGATCCAGCCGAGAGTGAG
>JBARIB010000269.1:0-3299 GCA_049799535.1 Allostellaceae bacterium
ATCCTTCAGGTTTGAGATGAGCCCCACTTCCGGCACAACCGGCGAGGCCCAATCGGTGCGGACAGTGCGCTCGAGCAGGCCGAAGACCGCGCCGAAATCTGCCAATTCCAGCTCGGAAAGGGCTTGCCGGCGAAACACGAGCACGGGGTGACGCGCCCATAGCGCACGCAGTTGATCAACGGTCCGATCGTTCCGCGGCTCCCACAGGCGCAGACTCAAGACCTCACGAACAAAACTGTCTTTCAGCGATCGGCTTTCCAACGGCATGCGTCCCCTCCGGAATAGAGCGAGGCGTCAACGATCCTCGGAGTGCGCCCCCGTAGCATGTGCACGCGCCCAGGAGACAATATTGCGGGTGTCGCTGGCCCCCGCCTGTCGGGCGATCTCGCTGCCGCCCATGAACAGTATCAGTGTGGGAATGCTGTGAATGCGGAAGCGCGCCGCGAGCGTCGGCTCTTCCTCGGTGTTGAGCTTCAGCAGGCGATAACCCGGCTCGAGTTCGGCGGCGGCACGCTCGAAAGCCGGCGCCATGGCCCGGCATGGGCCGCACCACGGTGCCCAAAAGTCGACCAATACGGGAATCTCGTTGCGCGTAATATGGCGCTCGAAGGTGTCGGCGTCGGCCATGAGCGGTGTTCCGTTGAACATCAGCTGGTGACAGGTTCCACACTTCGCCTTCCCCGCTGGCCGGTCTGCAGGAATCCTGTTGATGGCGCTGCAAGACGGACAAACGACATGAACGGGTGATCGATTCAACGGACGTCTCCGGAAAGGTTGGCTGATCTCTGTCTCATCCATCCGCCGGATAGCGATGGACGGAGGCGATGACCCATGCGCCTTCGCCGACCGCGGTAGCGCATCGCTTGATCGAACCGGCCCTTACGTCGCCCGCCGCAAAATACCCCGGGGAGGCTCGTTTCCATTGCGGTCTTCAGGCCCTCCGAGGCGCCTTAGTCGGCTGCGCTAAGCCCGGCCGGCCCAGCCCCATAGATCGCCAAATCGTATTCCTGGCGAGAGGGGTTCCGGAACCATCCGAGTTTCTCGAGGATCTGGCGTACCGTCGTACGCTCCAGCCGGGTGCCGTCGGGAAAGATGCAAACCGGCAGTCGCGCATCGTCGAGCCTCGAAACCTGCGCCTCGGCCTGTGCCTGTTCGTCGCTGATCAGATCGATCCATTGGAAAGGCACGTCGCTGCGATGGAGAAAGTCACCTATCGAGTAGCAGGCAACTGCGCCACGCGTTCCGTAGATCTCAATCATCGATTGCGCTGATGGATCCATGCCAGGCTGCTCCTTACCTGCCCCCATCGCTAGCAAGCGTCATTCCAGGACCGCCTAGTGGGCGGGTGATGCCGCCATCCCGGAATGACAATTCCTCACTGGGCGGCGTGGCGCTGGGCTTGAAGATCCTCTTCGTGCCCGACCGGCTGCAAGAGGAGGCCGAGCGGGCTGGCGGTGACCCGGACGGTGTCGCCGTCGTGGATCTCGCCCGCCAGGATCTTTTCGGCCAGCGGGTTTTGCAACTCGCGCTGGATCACCCGCTTCAGCGGCCGCGCGCCATAGACCGGGTCGTAGCCGGTGTTGGCGAGCCATTTCTTGGCCTCGGCGTCGATGTCGAGCGTGACCTTACGATCTACGAGCAGCTTCGCCAGCTGCGCCAATTGGATGTCGACGATGCCGACCATGTCGTCGCGCGACAGGCGGCGGAACAGCAGGATCTCGTCGAGTCGATTGAGGAATTCCGGCCGGAAGGCGGCGCGCACCGCCTCCATGACCTGGGCGCGCGCCATATCGACGCTTTGGCCCTCGGGCAGGCTCGCGAGATATTCGCTGCCGAGGTTGGAGGTCAGCACGATCAAAGTATTGCGGAAGTCGACGGTGCGGCCCTGACCGTCGGTCAGCCGCCCGTCGTCGAGCACTTGCAGCAGCACATTGAAGACGTCGGGGTGGGCCTTTTCGATCTCGTCGAACAGGATCACCTGGTAGGGCCGCCGGCGCACCGCCTCGGTCAGGCTGCCGCCTTCCTCATAGCCGACATAGCCGGGCGGCGCGCCGATGAGCCGCGCCACCGAGTGCTTCTCCATGTACTCCGACATGTCGATGCGCACCATCGCGCGCTCGTCGTCGAATAGGAATTCGGCGAGCGCCTTAGTCAATTCGGTCTTGCCGACGCCGGTCGGCCCGAGGAACAGGAACGAGCCCATCGGCCGGTTCGGGTCCTGCAACCCGGCGCGGGCGCGGCGCACCGCCTGCGAGACCGAGGCGATCGCCTCCTCCTGGCCGACGACGCGGGCCTTCAGCGCGTCTTCCATGTGCAACAGCTTGCCGCGCTCGCCTTCGAGCATCTTTTCCACCGGCACGCCGGTCCAGCGCGACACGACCGCGGCGATCTGCTCGGCAGTGACCGCCTCTTCGCCCATCATGCCGCGCCCTTCCTTCGTCTCGGCCTCGGCGAGCCGCTTTTCGAGATCGGGGACGATGCCATACGCGAGCTCGCCGGCGCGGGCCCAGTCGCCGCGGCGCTGCACCTGCTCCAGTTCGATGCGCGCCTGGTCGAGCTGCTCCTTCAATTTCTGAGCGCTGGCCAATTTCTGCTTCTCGGCCTGCCACTGCGCGGTCAGTTCGGCCGATTGCTGCTCGAGCTGCGAGAGCTCCTGCTCCAATCGCTGCAGCCGCTCGCGCGAGGCCGGGTCGGTCTCCTTCTTCAGGGCCTCGCGCTCGATCTTCAACTGCACGATGCGTCGGTCGAGCTCGTCCAACTCCTCGGGCTTCGAGTCGATCGTCATGCGCAATCGCGCCGCGGCCTCGTCCATCAGGTCGATCGCCTTATCCGGCAGAAAGCGGTCGGTGATGTAGCGGTTGGCCAAGGTCGCCGCGGCGACGATCGCGCCGTCGGTGATGCGCACGCCGTGGTGCAACTCGTATTTCTCCTTGATGCCGCGCAAGATCGAGATCGTGTCCTCGACCGACGGCTCGCCGACATAGATCGGCTGGAAGCGGCGCTCGAGCGCGGCGTCCTTCTCGATGTTCTTGCGGTATTCGTCCAATGTCGTGGCGCCGACGCAATGGAGTTCGCCGCGCGCCAAGGCCGGCTTCAGCATGTTGGAGGCGTCCATCGCACCTTCCGCCTTGCCGGCGCCGACCAGCGTGTGCAATTCGTCGATGAACAGGACGATGCCCTCGGCTCCCGAGGTGATTTCCTGCAAGACCGATTTGAGACGCTCCTCGAACTCGCCGCGGTATTTCGAGCCGGCCAGCAATGAGCCGAGATCGAGCGCCAGGAGCTTTTTATTTTTCAGA
>JBARIB010000270.1:0-9028 GCA_049799535.1 Allostellaceae bacterium
CCTGGTGGCCATAGCGAGGGGCCAAACACCCGATCCCATCCCGAACTCGGCCGTGAAAACCCTCAGCGCCGATGGTACTGCCGCTCCAGCGGCGGAAGAGTAGGTCGCCGCCAGGCCCGCATGCCCCTCTCTCTCTTGCTTTTTGATCGCATTGCAATAGCAACGCGGGGTGGAGCAGCCCGGTAGCTCGTCAGGCACATAACCTGAAGGTCGTAGGTTCAAATCCTACCCCCGCAACCAAGTCGTCCCCCTCTCCCTCTCCTGACGGCAGAGACGACAGACCGTGTCCCTGCTTTTATTCGGCGCGCTTTCGCGGCCAGTGGCACGCGGGATTTGCGCCCGGAGCGCAACCGGACACGGTGCCGACGCGCATATCGACTCGCTGGCAAAGAAATATCTCGGCAAGGACAGCTTACCCGTTCCGCCAGCCCGGCGGGGTGCGCGTCATGTACGAGATCGAGCCGATTTCGGTGTCCGGAATGGGCTCAGCGCATAACAGGCCGGAATGCGCGTCGCGCGACACGGCTTGCCAATTCGTGTGATTGCGGCATCCTTCTCATTGGCCTCTCCGCCGCGGCGAGGCTGATCGGAGACTACGGAGGAGGAACGCGATGAACTGGACCGATCGGCGGCGCCGTTTCCGGGCAATCCTTAAAGGAGATCGTTGCTACCACCCCGCCTCCGTATTCGACCCGTTATCAGCCCGGATTGCGCAGGACCTGGGATTCGAGGTCGGCATGTTCGCCGGCTCCACCGCCTCGCTCACCGTGCTCGGGGCGCCTGACCTGATCCTGATTACGTTGAGTGAATTCGCCGAGCAGGCCTACCGCATCAACCGCGCCTTCGATCTGCCGCTGCTCGTCGATGCCGACCACGGCTACGGCAACGCGCTCAACGTCATGCGCACAGTGAACGAGCTCGAGACAGCCGGGGTGTCGGCCCTGACCATTGAGGACACCGTGCTGCCGCGCCCCTACGGACCCGGCGGACGCGGCCTGACTTCGATCGAGGAGGGCGTCGGCAGGATGCGCGCGGCGCTCGCGGCGCGGCAGGACCCCGATCTGGCGATCGTCGGACGAACCATCGCAATGGCGGCGACCGGCACCGAGGACGCGCTCACCCGTGCCAAAGCCTATGCCGCGGCAGGCGTGGATGCATTCTTCTTTGTCGGCCTCAAAGACCGGGCGCAACTAGAAGCCGCGGCCGCGGCGATCGACATCCCGATTATCATTGGTGGCGGAGCACCGGAGCTCTCCGATCGCGATTATCTCGCCAGCCGGCGTGTGCGCGTGGCATTGCAAGGGCATCAGCCGATCATGGCCGCGGCGCAGGCCGTTCACGACACTTTGAAGGCGCTGCGCGAAGGTATTAAGCCGCGGGATCTGAAGGGTGTCCCGTCCGCCGAGTTCATGGCGAAAGCGACTCGCGATGCCGACTACAAAGGCTGGACCGAGGAGTTCCTCGGCGGGTGAAGCAAATCGCTGCCGATCCCGACGGCGCGCGCTCGGTGGCCGTCCTAGACCTATTCGCTGGGCTGGTTCGGTTCGGCAGTCGCCGAGATCGCGATCGGATGGCTCGCCGAGCGCATCGGCGGATTGCTCCCTCGGGGCGGAGACGGTCCGGTTGCACACGTCGCCATGACCGACGTATGTGAGGTCTCATGCACGATGGTCAGGGAATGCCAATAGCCACCTTCCCTGAATCTTCGAACCGCTGCAGTCGATCGAGCCCGTCCTTGATCCAGATCAAGGTGAGCTGCGCGTAATTGGTTGAATGCCCGGTTGCGGCATGACGCGCAGATAGGAGGTCGAGAGATGGGGGAGGTTTTGCACGACAGCCGGGATTACGTCGCGCGAGCCCGCTCGCTCGGGCCTCTTCTCGCCGCGGCGGCGGACGAGATCGAGCGAAACCGCGAATTGCCGGCATCGATCGTGTCGGCACTGATCGACAAGGGGCTCTTCCGCCTGTTGCAGCCGCGTTCTTTCGGCGGCGCCGAGCTGGACCCGGTGACCTACGTTCAGGTGGTCGAGCAAATCGCCAGCCATGACGCCAGCACCGCATGGTGTGTCGAACAGGCGAACGGCTGCTCGATGGCTGCCGCCTTTCTCGATCCCGAAGTCGCGCAAGAGATCTTCGGACCGCCCGACGGCATCGTCGCCTGGGGCCCGGTCGGGCCGGCCGAGCTGCGCGCCGTCCCCGGCGGGTTCCGTCTGACCGGCGCTTGGAATTTCGCCAGCGGCAGCCATCACGCAAGCTGGCTCGGCGCCCATGTCGTGACGCGGGGCCCCGACGGCGCGCCGCTCAGCCGCGCGGATGGCGGTGAAATCCTGCGCACCTTGCTCTTTCCGAAGAGCCAAGCGACGATGACCGATATCTGGCATGTCGTCGGCCTGCGCGGCACCGGCAGCGACCGCTACTCGGTGAGCGATCTCTTCATCCCCGAGCGCTATACTGTGCTGCGCAACCCGGAGATCGCGCCGCGCCAGCCGGGCCGGCTCTACTGCTTCAGCAGCAGCAGTCTGTACGCTTGCGGGGTCGCTGCGGTGGCGCTCGGCATCGCTCGCGGCATGGTCGCCGACTTCACCGAACTGGCGACGGAGAAAGTGCCGCGCGGCGCACGCCAGCGGCTGTGCGAGAACCAGGTGATCCAGTCACAGCGGGCGCAGGCCGAGGCTCGGCTTGGCTCGGCGCGCGCTTACCTGCTGAGCGGTCTCGCCGAGATCTGGGAAGCGGTCGGCGAGACCGGCGAGCTGAGCCTCGAGCAAAACACGATAATCCGCCTCGCTTCGACCTGGGCGATCGATCAGTCTCGCGAAGTCGTCAACACCCTCTATCACAGCGCCGGCTCTACGGCGATCTTCGACGACCGCCCATTCGAGCGCCGCTTCCGCGACATGCATACCGCCTCGCAACGGGCCCAGGGGCGCCAGGCGCATTACGAGACGATCGGGCGCATTCTTTTCGGTCTTGCGCCGGATACGGCGATGTTCACTTTCTAACGTGACCACGAAATCGTGCAATGATCGCATGGGTTTGATACGCTCTCACCAACCTCTTACAAGAAAGGAGTGTCCGGACATGACACCAGCATCACAGAAATTTACTGCCGGCCCCTTGACGCTCGTCGTCAGGCATGAGCTGTGGGACGGCAACATCCAGGATCATGCCGACCAGGGCGTCTCGATTGACGTCAAGGCGGACGTCGCCGGCAAGGAAACAACCCTCTTACGGTTCAACTGCTTCGACTTCGAAAAAAGCTATGTCTACGGGCCGGAAAATCCCGATCTGGAGGTCGCCGGGCCCGAGATGCTGGGTGGCGCGTCGTTGACAAACCTGTACCGGATGGATCCGATTACCGACGGCAACCCGATCGGCTGGACAATCAAGACCCTCGGGACGAAGCTGCCGAAGATGCTGGACCGGGCCGGCTACCCGCAGATCGCCGCGGCGACCGATATCGCCGAAGTGGCGGATATCCTGCCCGACGTCGAAGCCTGCGCCAGGGGGCTGTATGCCACCAAGCGAAATACCGTCAAACACAATCGCGGCACTCATATCTTTGAAGCCGGCAACATCCGGTTCGGGCTCGAGATGCGGCGGCTGCCGATGGGCGATGGCGGCCTCGCCATCCACGTCCTAGCGGACATTGGCGGCACGCCGGGTAAGGCCTACACGGAGGAAACCGAGCTCCTGGCCTTTGATCACTTCTGGAACGGCGCGCACTACCACTATGGGCCCCGCAACAAAAACCATCGCATCTATTGGGACCGGACATTGGTCGAAGATCCGCTCGCGTGGACGTTGGAGCAGTTCGAGACCGGGAAGCTGCCGGCAATGATCGAGCGCGCCGGCTATCCGGGGATCGCGGCCGATCTCGACCTGGGAAAAATCTCCGCCGTCCTTCCAGCGATGAAGAAGCAGGCGCTCGAGATGTGGGCGGAAGGTGAAAGGCTGACCGGTCATCCGGGGCTACCATTGGAGCCGACCCCGAACCTGGCCGCTGCCGCCGACTAAAAGCGCACGACGCAGGGCGCGCGCCTCCGCGTCAGAGGCCGATCGGCCGATTGGGAGAGAGCGCCAAAGCAGTTCGCGCTGTGTTTCTCCCGCCCGCAACGATCAGATTATAAATGTGCGGCGTTTGCGTTTTGGCGGGGTCGGGGTCGCAACCCATGAAGGGCGCGAGCAGATCGATTGGAGCCGTCGCAGCTATTCGCGCTAAAACCAAATGTGGTGCAGGTGGAGGAATGCCGGCGCTTGCCGAGCCCTTAGCGGGCAGTATGAACTTCGACCGAGGTGGATTGTGGCTGGTTTTGTGAGGCGGAATGGCTGATCGAGAATTTCGAGTTGTCGTCGCCGGCGCTGGCGTCTCGGGGTTGTTCATGGCTGAGACATTGAAGCGCGCCCGAATCGATTTCACTGTCTACGAAAAGGCCGGCGACGTCGGTGGAACTTGGCGGGACAATACGTTTCCCGGCCTTTTCGTCGATGTCCTTTCACGCCAATACGAGTTTCCGTTCCAGCCCAACTACGATTGGTCGCGCAAATACGCGCCGGCCGCCGAGATTTGGACCTATATCAAGAAGGTCGCGCGCGACCGGGGTCTCGCCAAATTCATTCGCTTCAACGAGGAGATCGTCGCAGCGCGCTTCACCGCCGGCCATTGGCAGATCGAGACCGCCAAAGGCGGTACCGATGTCGCTGATGTCTTCATCTGCGCCGCCGGGTTCCTCCACAAGCCACTGTTTCCCGACATCCCGGGTCGCGAGAGTTTTGCCGGCCGTTCTTTCCACTCGGCCCGTTGGGATCACGGCGTTCCCTATAAGGGCAAGCGATGGGGCGTCATCGGCAGCGGCGCCAGTGGGGTGCAGATCACCGAAGCGCTGGCCTGGGCTGGGTGCGACGTGACCCAGTTCATCCGCCGCGCGCAATGGGTCCATATTCGTGAGAACCCGCACACGACCTGGCGCGAGCGACTGAAGCTGCGCCTGCCTTTCGTCTATCGGCGCGAGCAGCGACGGCTATGGCAATTCATCAACGAATTCGACCACTGGCGGCTCGAGCCTGGATCGCAGCGGGAAGCGATGGAGCGCGAATTTAGGTCTTATCTCGACTGCATCAAAGATCCCAGGCTGAAACAGAAGCTGACGCCCGACTACAATCTCGGCTGCACGCGCATCCCGAAATCGGACAAGAACTATTACGAGGCGGTGCAGCTCCCGAACGCGCATATCGTCAAGGGAGAGATCGCACGCATCGTGCCGGAGGGCATCGTCATGGCCGACGGGACGCAGGTGGCGCTCGACGTGCTCGTCTATGCTACCGGCTTCGATGCACACGCCTATATGCGGCCTATGGAAGTGACGGGCTTGAATGGCACGACGATCGACGAGGCGTGGAGGCAGAAGATCTATTCTTATGGCGGCATCGCGCTGCCGGGCTTTCCGAACCTGTTCATGCTCTATGGGCCGTTCGCGCCGGTTAACAACGTGCCTGTGCCAATAGGTCTCGAACAGGAGATCGCCTGTATTATGCGGCTGATCTCTGAGGCTCGCGCGCGCCGAGCCGCAGTCGCGCCGACCACGGCCGCGACTGAACGATTTCTCGCCCGGCTCGGCGCCGCCTTTCCCGGCACCGTCTGGGTCGGCGGCTGCAAGAACTGGTATACCGGCGATCAGCCTACGCCGATACTGTGGCCGTTGCCGCAGAGCGAGCACAAGGCCTTCTTCGCCGAGGCGCCGATCGAAGATTTTGAATTCATTTCCGCCGGGCAGGGGGACTGAACGGACACTCGTGCTAAGACACGTTCGGGTCGGCGATGCTATTTCGAGATTCTCGATTCAGTTGCGGCTGGTTAGCAGTGGCGCACCGGAACGGCTTGGGGAACCCTCCAAGCGGCCATAGACTTCCCGTCGGTTAAGGGGCTCAGACCACCCCAAGAACGGTCTTTCGCTCGTGGCCATATGCCCCGGCAATTTCCGCATGCACCCTGATCGGGAATACACTCGGAGTAGCCCAGTCGAACGAGTCCGTCGGAGAGCAGCTAAGTCACTCCGAGGTATAACGACCTTAACAGAACGGTCGTAGATGAAAGTTGTAAGCGAGAACATTGCCCGGGAGCGTTAATTCCACACACGTATCGGCCTGTGCCATTAGCCCGGCGGCTAGCCATTTGGGCGTAACGATAGGCAACGCTGGTGCCTCGTCGAAAAAGGACACTTCTCTGACGGGCCCATGGTTAATGGGGTGACTTCATGGCAGCATCTCGTCCGACTGCCGCTGAGCGTCAATGGGAGTGACAACGCGATCTCAAGAAGGTGTTCGTTCGCTGACCGAGTCATCTCGAAAAGGGTGGAGAACGAGATAGGGACGCAAACCAGTTCATGGTCATGCTCTCTCAGACTTCGGCGAGAAACGCTGCTATAAAAACAAATAACGGGATCTATATTGCACAGATCCGGGCTGTGTACGATCACATCCCGATGGTCTTGGTGGTCAATGTCGTCAACTCCGGGTTAGTCGCGCTGGTGCTCGCCTCCTACATGGAGCAGACCACGTGGTTAATCTTTTTCGTACTGGTCATTGCCTTAACCGGGATACGGGCGGCCGGGTGGATCTCCTACCGTTATTACCAGAAGGCCTTCGAAACCGCAACTTGGGCAATCTTGGCAACGGCAGGATCGGCGCTCTCAGGGATCCTGTGGGGTGCAGCCAGTACATTATTCTTACCCGATGATATAGTCGAACGAACGTTTTTCGCGTTTGTTATAGGCGGGATGTGCGCTGGTGCCCTCATCTCGCTGTCATATTACCTTCCTGCTTTCTTGGTCTACGTTTACGGCTCCGTTTTGCCATTGGCGGTCAGCTTTTTGTTGGATGACCGCACTGTATATGTGGGGATGGGCTGCATGGCACTGGTTTTTGCTGTGGCATTAACCTTCGCCGCCAATCACTTCAATCGAGCATTTGTTCGTGGGCTGCGGCTGAATTTCGATCTCGCCTCCCATACTGAGGCGCTGACCCGGCAGACCGAAGAGCTGACTGCTGTTAATTCCCGGTTGGAAGCGGAAATTGCCCAACGCCACATCGCGGAGGACCAACTTCACCAAGCCCAGAAAATGGATGCGCTCGGCCAACTGACCGGTGGTATTGCGCACGACTTTAACAATTTGCTGACGGCGGTTATTGGCAATCTCGAATTGGCTCAGAGGCGTGCCGATGGTGATCCGCACATGATCCGGCTAATCGAGACCGCCTTGGGTGCGGCGGAGCGGGGCGCTAATCTGATCCGCGATCTCCTTACTTTCGCGCGAAGACAACCGCTGCACCCTCAGGCGGTTGATGTCTCGGCGGTAGTTAGCGATGCTGAAAAAATTCTAAAACAGACGATAGGCCCGAACATCCGCTTGGTTTTTTGTGCACAAGCAGGTCTGCCGCCGGCATGGGCAGACCCAAACCAACTTGAGCTCGCAATCCTGAATTTGGCCCTAAATGCTCGAGATGCGATGCCTGGGGGCGGAAGCCTGAATATAACATCCGCCAATCGGCGTGTAGGGAACAGCGGCGGACCGGCAGATCTCGTTGAAGGCGATTACGTGGTCGTGTCGGTAGCGGATACCGGGATGGGTATGACCGAGACGACTTTGGCGCGTGCTTTTGAACCCTTTTTTACGACGAAGGAGGCCGGCCGCGGCTCGGGACTGGGTTTGTCAATGGTCGAAGGGTTTGCCGCCCAATCTGGCGGAACCGTGCGTATAGCCAGCGTCCTCGGTGAGGGCACGGCTGTCGAATTGTGGCTTCCCCGCGCCGAAGCGGTATCGACGAAAATGGTTCCTTCGGAGCAGCCCGGGTCTGTTCCGGCTCAACGCGGAGCGCGTGTCCTGGTTTGCGATGATGACAGCGACGTGCGCACCCTGATTGGCACACTCTTGCGCAATCTGGGACATACCGTTTGGGAAGCGAGCGATCCCGGCGCTGCTATCCAGCTTCTCGAAGGCGAGCAGCCTCTCGACCTTCTGCTGGTCGATTACGCCATGCCGGAAATGAATGGTCTTGCCGTCATAGACCGCGCCCAGACCTGTCAGCCTGGCATCAAGACGTTGCTGATCACGGGACACATGGAGGTGCTACAAGCCAATGCGACGCTTGGAATTCCCGTTCTGCCGAAACCGTTCAAGCTTGGTGAGCTGAGCAAGCGGATCGGTGAGATTTTGGAAGGCTGATGTGACTTCTTGGCCTTCTTTCCCAGATTGCGCTGAGGCGGTCCACCCTGGCGAGGGGCGCTTTCAGTCAGAAATGGTTTACGCTGTTGGGTGCAAGCTTTTGAGGACGAAGGCCCTGCAACTCACGTCCGAGCAGTTGCGACAGTTCGAGGACGAGGGTGACTTTGCCCGGCTGCTTCTCGGAAGTCGCCCTCCTGCGCGACGAGGTAGAGGAGATCAATGGGTCGAATCGGTCGGAGGTCGGGCGGGAGAAAAACAGGCGCGCCGCGAACCGCTTTCGCCGCGCATACCTATAACGAAGCGTTTCGCCTGCTGGGGAGCGCATCGGCGGCTGGTCGAGCCTCTGCAGTAGATATTCGGTGAAGCTGTCTACGCGCGCCAGTTCAAGATCAACGCGAAGGCGGCGTTCGAGGGCGATGTCTGGCAGTGGCACCAGGATTACGGCACCTGGGTGCGCGGCGACGGTATGCCCGAGCCTCGCGCGATGAATATCGCCGTGTTCATGGATGAAGTCATGCCGATCAACGGGCCGCTGAGGCTGATCCCAAGCAGCCACAAGCACGGAACGCTGGCGGGCAGAACACGATGTCGTGACGACGTCCTATCCGCTGTGGACGCTCGATAAGGAGACCGTGACCAGGCCGGCCCAAGAGGGTGACATCGTAGCGCTGACCGGCAAGCCGAGCTCAGTGCTGATGTTCCCCGGCATCTGGTGCGCGGCGAGGCGCCGAATATAGCGCCCTACCCGCGGCGTATCGTAGTCGCCAGTACCACCATCATTATTATACCTATGAGTCTTTGATCAATAT
>JBARIB010000271.1:0-13371 GCA_049799535.1 Allostellaceae bacterium
GGCTACAGGCGTTAGACGATAGCCAGCGAAAAGCTCTCCCGCCGGATGTCGGATAATTGCCAAATTTATATTGCAGATTCCCGGCCGACGGGGTTATCGGAGACCCGTTGGCCCTTCAACCATTCCGGGAGTTTCGCTGCAGACTCGCTGCAGATAGTAAAGTTATGGGGTTTTTATACAAGCTTAGATTGTAAGTCTTTCGCCGAGGCCCGGCCGAACCCGAGTGAGGATCCGGCTTGCAGGGCTTTACGTTGCTGTCGCCGGCTGTTAGGGATGCCTCCGCTCCGGCCACGATGGCCAAAACCGCAATTCCTTGAGGACTGATCGGATGGGGATGAGACGATCGGTTCCTGTGATTGAGCGTAGGGGGCAATTTGGCGTGGCGCTTTACAGGGCCGTCGCTTTGGCCCCGACAGCGGTCTTGTTCTTTGCAATCGTGGCGCCCATTGGAATCCTGATGCGGGCGTTCGGTAGCGACCGCTTACTTTTGAGGCGTGATCCGAAGGCAGCAAGCTACTGGATCATACGGGAGCCGCCCGGACCAACCCCTGAGGCGATGAAGCGCCAATATTGAGGCGCTGCGGTTGTTGTTTGCCCCGAGAGCCCTGGCCTTGACGCGAGGTCGGCAAAACCGCTCAATGCCGTGGATGATGGTGGGGGCGGGCGTTCTCCTTGGCTTGGTAATGGTGGTTCAAGGCGCCGGTGATCGCTGCGTTCACCTGTACCCGGCCCGCGGCTGACCTCCACATGCAGATCCTCGGGATTTCGGCCTTCTATCACGATAGCGCGGCTGCGCTCGTCGTCGACGGCCGCATCGCGGCGGCAGCTCAGGAGGAGCGGTTTACCCGCAAAAAGCACGATTCGCGATTTCCGGAAAATGCGGTGCGCTACTGTCTCGAAGAGGGTGGCATCGAACTCGGCCAAGTCGACCACGTGGTCTTTTATGACAAGCCGCTGCTCAAGTTTGAACGATTGCTGGCGACTTATCTGGCTTTTGCCCCTCGCGGCTTTAGTTCGTTCAGCGAGGCATTGCCGATCTGGATCAAAGAAAAGCTATTTCAAAAGCGTGTGTTGCGAAGACAGTTGGAGGGTTTCGCCCCTGATTATGATTGGGCCGATCGGCTGCTCTTCTGCGAACATCACCAAAGCCATGCGGCCTCTGCCTTCTTCGCGTCGCCATTCGAGGAAGCGGCGGTATTGACGATGGACGGGGTGGGCGAATGGGCCACGACCTCAATCGGCATCGGGCGTGGCAATACGCTGCAGATGACAAAGGAGATCCATTTCCCCCATTCTCTCGGCCTGCTTTATTCAGCCTTCACTTATTACACCGGGTTTAAAGTGAATTCGGGCGAGTACAAGGTGATGGGGCTTGCCCCCTATGGCGAGCCTCGCTTTGCACGGACGATCCTTGATCACTTGATCGATGTAAAACCGGACGGCAGCTTCCGTCTGGATCAAGCCTATTTCGATTACTGCACAGGGCTCAGGATGACGAATGAGCGGTTCGACGCTTTGTTCGGCGGTCCCGCTCGCCAAGCCGATGAGCCGCTAATGCAACGGCATATGGATTTGGCTGCTTCGGTGCAAGCCGTCACCGAAGAGGTAGTTTTGCGCCTGGCCCGCGGGATCGCCGGCGAGACCGGGGCAAAGAACCTCTGCCTTGCCGGCGGCGTCGCCCTCAACTGCGTCGCCAACGGCAAGATATTGCGCGATGGCCAGTTTGAGCGAATCTGGGTACAGCCTGCCTCGGGCGACGCCGGCGGCGCGCTTGGCGCGGCCTTGGCTGCCTGTCATCTGTACAAGAAATCGGCGCGGGTACCCTCCAATACGCTCGATGCAATGCACGGGGCCTATCTTGGCCCGGGCTTCCCACAAGCTGAAATCGAGCGCCGGCTGATGGCAGCGGGTGCTGCGCTTGATATCATGGAGGAGCCGGAGCTCCTTGATCTCACGATCCAGTCGCTAGTCGAAGAGAAGGCCGTCGGCTGGTTCCAAGGCCGCATGGAATTCGGTCCGCGAGCGCTCGGAAACCGCTCGATTCTGGCCGATCCGCGCAGCCCGCGCATGCAGAGGACCCTCAATTTGCGTGTCAAATATCGAGAAAGCTTCCGTCCGTTCGCCCCTTCGGTGCTGCGTGAGGATGTACAGGACTGGTTCGAGGTCGACGCGGACAGCCCATATATGTTGCTCGTTGCCGATGTCGTCAAAGCCCGGCGCCGTCCAATCAGTGGCACGGAACAGGCTCTGTCCGGAATAGAAAAGCTGAACGTCGCGCGCTCGGAAATACCGGCGGTCACGCATGTCGACTATTCGGCCCGGATCCAGACCGTGCATCGCGAGACCAACCCGCGCTATCATGCTCTCCTGTCGGCGTTTAAGACGAAGACCGGCTGTCCCGTCCTCGTCAATACCAGCTTCAACGTGCGTGGCGAGCCGATCGCCTGCACACCGGAGGATGCGTTCCGCTGCTTTATGGGCAGTGAGATCGAAGTGCTCGTCATCGGCGATTGCTTTCTCCGGAAAGAGCGCCAGAACCCGGCGCTCAAGCTCGACTACCGGAACGTCTTTGATCCCGATTGATGGCGGAGATCGTCTGCTCAGACGGCGAGGGCGAGGCGCTATAGGCGCTTTGTTTTAGAAGCTAGCGCAGCGGCAAATGTGGGCGCAATTCGCACGGATCCTCCTCGCGTTGTGGCACGTGGTAGGGTTGCTGCTGATCTTTGTGCTCGTCGTCGAATACGGTGTCGAAGGTTGGCGGCGGTTCGCCCGTTGGCTGCGCTATCGACGTCCGACCCGTCCCGATCGCGCCGCATTCGCTGACGCTTACCGCGACGCCGATTGGCCGGCGGACTATTTCGACGAGTTTCGCCGCGGCGTGCGCATCGACTGGAAACCCTATGTCGAATGGTGGCAACGCCCGTTCCGCGGTGCGCATTTGACCCTGGACGAGCGCGGGCTTCGCCCAACCCCTGGCGAGGATGTGGCCGGCGATCAGGCGATTCGCATCCTGTGCTTCGGCGGCTCGACGATGATGGGAATGGGAGCGCGAGATGATCAGACCATTCCAGCGCTATTGGCGCGGGGGCTCGCAGCGCTTGGCCACCGCGTTTCGGTGATCAATTACGGACAGCTCGGACACAATAGCACACAGGAAGTCATCACATTGCAACAGCTGGTGAAATCCGACGAGCGCGTCGACATTGCGCTATTCTATGACGGGGTGAACGAAATGGCTTGCGCCGAGCAGACCGGGCATGCCGATGGGCTGTTCAACGAAGCGCATCGACGCGCGGAATTCAAGCTGCTCCATCCGGAGCGCCGTCGAGACCTGTACATGGCGGCATTGCTGGCTGCGGCACCCCGGACCTTCCGCCGGCTGCGGCGGCTGACCGGATTGCGTCTGCGCGGGCCATTGCCGGCGGCCGAAGCCGACCTATCGCGGGTGGACATTGCCGCACTCGCCCGCGCTGTCATTGCCGCATATGCCGCCAATCTGCGTCTCGTGCGCTCGCTGGCCAAAGAATACGGCTTCCAGCCGCTGTTCTTCTGGCAACCGGTGATCACGACAAAAAAGCATGTGACGCCGGACGAGCAACGCTGGATCAAGGATTATACCCGTGACCCCGAGCGGCGGCTCAGTCTTTATCAGGCCATCATTGATGAGCGCCGCTGCTGCCCGGAGCTGGTCAATGCTCGTGACGCGATCGATTTATCCCGGCTTTTTGACGATTGGACAGATCCGGTTTATATCGATCTCTATCATCTGGCGGAGGCCGGCAATACAGCTATCGCCGAAGCGATGATGCCGGCCGTCATCGCCGCTGTGCGCTGCCGGGACCAGGCCATTGGAAATAGGGGATAGAAGGTGGAATGGTGGATCTTGGGGGCTCTTTGTTTGGTTGTAGCGGCGACTGCAATTGTGCGGCGTGTAGGTAGCGGGAAACCCCGAGCAAGCGAAAGGGAGGCCAAGAACATTTACCCGTTGTGGTGAGGGCCGTCACCATGGTTACCGCCCCGCGGGACTTCCCAGCCTGATCGTGGCACCGCCCCGGGGCAGTCGCCCATAGCGTTCGGACGAAGCTGGTGCGGGGACTGTGGCGCAGCAGGATCACACCCGGAGATGCAATTCGGCATTGATTAAGGCGATCGCGCTACTCTCGCTGCCGGCAGGCCCAGCGCGCGTCGAGGGCTGGATTATATGCTTGGGGCGTATTGCCGGAGGCAATCGCGTCGAGAGGTCCCCTAGGAGGCGCTTGCCGTGGTGCCGGTCAGGATATCGGCCTTGCGGTTGAGGGCCGCGATCAGACCGTCAATGCCCTCCGTCTTTAGGGTCGCGGCGAATTCGGAGCGGCGGGTCGCCACCTCGCTGATTGCACCGTCGAGGTAGATATCGGAAATCAGCCAGCCATCGCCATTCCGGTGCATCATGTAATCGACTTCGACCGGCTCGCCATTGGCCTTGATGATCCGGCTCTTCACCCTGATCCCGCCAGCGTTGGGGTCTTCGCCGGTGACCTGCAACTGCTGCCCGGCATAGCTGTCAAAGCGATCGGCATAAATTGCCGATATGTAGCGCCCGAAGCTCTCGGTCACTTGCTGGCGCTGCGCCTCGCTCAGACCGGCCCAGGACGGGCCGACCGACAAGCGAGCCATTGTCGGGATATCGAAGCTCCGGCGAATAACTGGCTCGAGTTGGGTAAAACGACCGCTCTGGCCGAGAATCCGTCCGTTTTTCATTGTGTTCAGCAGTGCATCATAGAGCCTCTGGACGGTATCGCCGCCCGTCGTCGCTGACGCGGTATGAAGCGGATAGCAAAGCAGGCTCAGGCTGAGTCCAGCGGCAACAGCCAGAGCCTTCCCCGATCGCTGTATAAGCAGGATCGATTGGATAGCCGGAATAGGGTGGATCGCCATGTTTGTCCTCGCTTTTAATCGACTGGGCCGATCTGGTGGCCGGTTAGCAGTGCTCAAACAACCTGCGCGAGGCGTCTGCGGCAGTAACCACGCGAACTCTCAGCATGCGGCGTCCGGCGAGATCCCCATTGCGAAGCGGGCCTATGAGCGGAACAGTGGCGCCATCCGCTTGAGCGCCGAGGGGCAATCGAAGCAACAGTACGTTGAATTGTGCCCGTAAACCGGTAGCCGCGGCCGATCTCGGTGTGCACGAAGTCTCGGTCTTCGCCGAGAGCCTTGCGCAATACCGAGATCTGGGTTTTCAAATTCTCCTCCGCGACGACGATTCCTGGCCACACGCGGCTGAAGAGTTCGTCTTTGGTAACCAGCGCTCCGTCGGCTTCCAATAGAGTTAGGAGGACATCGAAGGCGCGCGTCCCCAGTTTTATCGGAACGCTGTCTGCGAGCAGTTGTCGTTGACGCAACAGCACGATGAAACGACCGAATTCGAGGACCGCCTCATTCTCTGCCCTGTTACGCGGCAAGGTTGCGCTGTGAGGCGGCGAGTCTTCCCAGGAAAAGGCGGGCTCCGTAAGCACGACGTCGACCGAGGGATCCAGTAACCTCTGCATGAGCGCCCTCCAATTGCAGGAGTAGAACAACGGGATTGAAGCTAATCGGGTGCTTTGGGCTAGGCTATTGCATCTGCGGATGGATGAATGCCGCCTCAGAATCACCCCAATTAAACTTTGGTTTAGTAGGACTCCGAAGCCGTGCGCGGCCGAGGTGAGCCGGCGATAGCGGAACCAAACAGCGTGTAGCTAACCGCCCTGATGACGCCGAGGAAGGGCCGCCCAGCGCATCGGCGCTGTACTAATTCCTGCCTAACAGTTCGATGACTTCTCCGCGGCGAAGTTGAGTCTATCGGCCATTCGGGCCAAATCAGGCAGAGAAGACGCCTGCATCTTTCGCATGACCTGGCCCCGGTGGACTTTTACCGTGATCTCGCTGATGCCGATCTCATAGGCGATCTGCTTGTTGAGACGGCCAGTCACCACCAGGGCCATTATCTCGCGTTCGCGGGGGGTGAGGGTTTCAAAGCGAGCGCGCAACCCGGTGATCGCTTTTTCTTCCTCCAGCCAGGCACGGTCGCGCGCGAGGCCGAGCTGGATCGCATCGAGCAAATCTTGGTCTCGGAACGGCTTGGTCAGGAACTCGATCGCTCCGCCCTTCATCGCCGTGACCGACATCGGGATATCGCCATATCCGGTGATAAAGATGATCGGCAGGCGGATGTTCGCGGCGGCGAGCTCACGCTGAAAGTCAAGGCCGCTTCGCCCTGGCAGTCGTACATCGAGAACGAGGCAGGTGGGTCCGTCAGGGCGGCCGGCCTTGAGGAACTCATCTACCGACGCCAGCAGCTTCGCTTGCAGACCTACCGAGCGCAACAGCGCGCCGATCGACTCCCGGATCGCGGGATCATCATCGATGATAACAACGGTCGGTATCGCGTCGGTCATCGTCGCCGCGCGCCCGGACGGTCGCGATGCTGCCGACGTGTTCCTTCGGCGCCGAACGGAGCGGCGTCTGGTAACGTACGGGCGACAGGTGAGCGATGGCGCGACACCGGAGCGATCCTTAAGAGGTTGCCTCGCGGGCGGCTGCGGATACCTCTAATATAGCAAGTCCCTCGGGCGGCAAGGCACTTTTGTGAGCTGATCACGCCGCTCCACTCGCGATGGGGGCCGGCGCCTCTTGGGCTGGCACAAAAATTCGGCGGTGCCGTGCTAAGCTGGAAGCAGCTTAAAGGACGAGCCGGAAGGAAAATGAGGCCTCAACTACCCTCACGGCGGAGTGCCACCGCAACGCTGCTCCCCTTCGCGACCGCCGCACTCGCGGCCGCCATCTTCGTTGCCGACGTGACCACGGCGGAGAAACTCGCGGTCTCGGTATGTTACGTGCTAGTGGTGCTGTTGGCCACACGTTTCAGCAGCGCACGAGGCATCGTTCTGATCGGCGCCGGCTGCGCGGGTCTCACGCTTTTGGCCTTCCTTTTGCCGGGTGTCACCGAGCCACCGGCCCCGGGCGTCAAAGCGTTGATCAGTGTCGCGATAATCGGGTTCACGAGCTTTCTGGCGCTGCAAAGCCGGTCGGCGGAGGCGAGATTGCGCGAGCAAGCCAGCCTCCTCGATCTGACGCATGATACCATCATCGCCCGCCGCTTCGACAACCACGCGGTCATTTATTGGAATCGCGGAGCCGAGCAATTGTATGGCTGGACCCGTGCAGAAGCGCTCGGCAAGGTCGCTCACGAATTTCTCGAGACGGCTTTTCCCGTGCCACTCGACCAGATTAGGGCCGAGCTGCTGCGCGTCGGCCGCTATGAGGGAGAGTTCGTCAACAAGAAACGCGATGGAACGCCGGTCGTCGTGACCGCCCGCTGGTCGTTGCAGCGAGATAGGAACGGGCGGCCGGCAACGATCCTGGTGACTAGCAACGACATTACTGAGCAAAAGCGAGCCGAGCAAGCGTTGCGAGAGAGCGAAGAGCAGTGGAAGCAAGTTTTCGAACATAATCCGGTGATGTATTTCATGGTTGGTGCAACCGGGACAGTCCGGTCTGTGAACTCCGCTGGCGCCACTCAACTCGGCTACACGGCCGAGGAGTTGATCGGGCAATCCGTGCTGAACGTTTTTCTTGAAGAAGATCGAGAGCTCGTAAGAAGTCACGTGGCAACCTGCCTCGCACAACTCGGCCGCTCGGATAGCTGGGAGATCCGCAAAATCCGGAAGGATGGCAGCGTGCTCTGGGTTCGGGAAAATGCCAAGGCCGTGCGGCGGTCGGGCAATGACGTGATCGTCTTGATTGCATGCGAAGACATCACCGAGCGCCGGCGAGCCCAGCATCGGCGAGACGCGCTGTATGCCGTCACCCGCGTGCTGGCCGAATCCGACAGCCTTGCCGCCGCCGCTCCTCATCTGCTTCACGCCATCGGAGAGAGCCTGGAATGGGATTGGGGCGCTCTGTGGAGTTTCGATCGGGCGGGCGACCGGGAGTATGCGACGCTCCATTGCGATTGCCTATGGCATGCGCCGCACATCGAGGCCGCGGAATTCGATATGATCCGCCTAGAGCGGACTTTCGCGGCCGGCGAGGGTCGACTGGGGCAGGTTTGGCGCAGCGGACTTCCAACCTGGATGGTGGATGCGACGACGGAACCCGGCTTCTTGCGAGCGTCGGACGCGATGAGAGCGGGGCTGCACGGAGGGGTGATTTTCCCGATCCTCCTCGACGCGGACGCTCTTGGTGTCGCTGAATTTTTTAGCCGCGCGCCTCAGGAACGCAACGAGGAACAGCTTGCCACGCTCTCTGCGATCGGCAGCCAGATCGGCCAGTTCATCAAGCGCCGACGCGCCGAAGCGGCCTTGCGCATGAGCGAAGAACGCTGGCGCAAGCTGTTCGAGACCTCATCCGCCGGCATGGCGCTGTTTCGCCTCGACGGGGTGTGTACCGCGGCAAATCTGGCGCTACGGCGGATGCCAGGCCTTAGCGAAGAAGAGATCGTTGGGCATAACGTCCTCGAACTCAATCACCCTGACGAACGTGCGGCCACCGCGGAGGCTCTCGCGCAGTACCGAGCCGGCACGCTGACCGAGCGCAACGTTGAAAAAAAGTACGTCAGAAAGGACGGCACCCCGGTGTGGCTGAACATCACGAACACCCTGGTGCCTGCAACCGAGACCACTCCGCCCTTTCTCCAGGCGGTCTATGTCGACGTCACCGCACAGCTGCAGGCCGAGGTGGCGTTGCGCGCGGGCGAAGAGCGCTGGCGGGCGATCTTTGACTCTGCGGCCGTCGGTATTGCCGCGGGGGATCTGCGTGGCGGCCTCTTCAACATCAATCCGACATTCCAAAGAATGCTCGGGTACACCGAGGAAGAGCTGAGAAACTTACGCGATTTCGAATTTACACACGACGACGATCGGGCAGAGACGCGGCGGCTTTTCGCCCGCGTCGTTTCGGGCCAGCAAGCCAGCTATCGACTTGAAAAGCGCTATCGACGTAAGGACGGTGCGATCGTATGGGTGGATGTCACCGCGTCGACCGTACCGGCGACGGAAAACACGCCGGCATTTCTTGCCGTGATGGCGATAGACATCACCGAACGCACGCGAGCCGACGAGGCGCTGCAGGAAAGTGAGGAGCGTTTTCGCACGCTCGTGCAATTCTCATTCGACGTGTACTGGGAGAGCGACGCAGACCACCGCTTCATTCGCCAGGAGTTCGCCGAGGGCCTTGCCGACGCGCCGCCGCCAGGCTCCGAGATCGGTAAGACGCGCTGGGAAGTGCCCTACGTGGAGCCTGACGCAGAGGCCTGGCGCAAGCACCGGGAGACGCTCGATGCCCACCTGCCGTTCCGTGATTTCGAGCACGCGCGGCCTACGCCCGGCGGCGGAAAGCGCTACGTCTCCGTGTCGGGGCTACCGGTATTTGACGAGACGCGGCGCTTCATCGGCTACCGCGGCGTCGGCCGGCACATCACTGATCGCAAGCGAGCCGAGGCGGCTTTGCGCGCGAGCGAGGAGCGTTGGCGGGCGATGTTCGAGACCGCTCCGGTCGGCATTGCAACAATCGATTTTGAGCAGAGAAGGTATCTCACGGCGAACGAGAGTTTTCAGCGGATGAGCGGCTATACGGAGGCGGAGCTGCGAAACCTCACAACGCTGGAGCTTACTCACGAGGACGATCGGGCCGCGATGCAAGAGCGTATTGATAGGGGTGCTGTCGGGGTTTTGCAACGTAAGCGTTACCGACGTAAGGACGGCGAGGTCGTATGGGCCGACGTCACTTCGTTTGTCATTCCCGCTACAGACAGCACGCCAGCCTTCCGCGGTACAGTTATCGTCGACATCACCGATCGCCAACGTGCCGAGGAAGCCTTGCAGCAAGCCCAGGCCGATCTCGCGCGTCTCAATCGGGTAATGGTGCTGGAAGAGATGGCGGCGTCGGTCGCCCACGAAGTCAATCAGCCGATTGCCGCAGTAATCACCAACGCCAATGCGGGTTTGCGCTGGCTCGGGGCGCGACAGCCGGATCTGGACGAGGTGCGACAGGCGCTCGGTCGTATCGTCCGGGACGGCACTCGCGCCGGCGAGGTTATCGGCCGCATTCGTGCCCTCGTGAAGAAAACGCCGCCCCGCCGAGAGCGGTTGGATATGAATCAGACGATACGTGAAGTCGTCGCCCTGACCCAGGCGGAGATGCAACGCAACGGCGTCACGCTGCAGAGTCGACTTGCGGACGACCTGCCCCTCGTATTGGCCGATCGGGTTCAACTGCAGCAAGTGGTGATTAATCTGATCGTCAATGCCATCGAAGCGATGAGCGGGGCCGACGAGCGACCGCGCGATCTCACGATCCTGTCCGGAATGGACAATGCGAACGACCTGTTCGTCGAAGTGCAGGATACCGGCCGGGGGCTCGATCCGAAGCAACTCGACCGCCTGTTCCAGTCCTTCTACACGACCAAGCCCGATGGGATTGGGATGGGCCTGGCAATCAGCCGTTCGATCGCCGAGGCTCATGGCGGGCGACTATCGGCAGCGCCGAACAAACCCCGCGGCGCCATCTTTCGCCTGTTACTGCCAGTCGAGGAGCCATCGCCCGAGAGCGCGCGCGGGAATCACCGCGTTGCTAGCTGATTTCGCCAGCAGGATTGACCATGCCACATCCTATCGAAGTACCTTCTGAAATCGTCCGGAAGTGGCAAGAGATCGTCGATCTTACTGCCGAAATCATGCATATTCCCGCCGCCTTGATAATGAGAGTGGAGCCCCCAAACATCAAAGTCTTCGTATCCAGCGAGACGCAAGGGAATCCTTACGAACGGAACGAAGTCGCGTCTCTCAATACGGGGCTTTATTGTGAGACCGTGATGAAGACCCGGCAACCGCTGCTGGTCCCTGACGCTCTCCTGGATGAAGAGTGGAAATCAAACCCTGATATTAGACTGGGAATGATCTCTTACCTGGGGGTCCCGATCAGTTGGCCCGATGGCGAGATATTTGGAACAATTTGCGCGCTTGATAACAAAAGTAACGAATATAGCGAGCTTTACCGTAAACTCCTGCTGCAGTGGCGTGACGTGTTGCAGGCTGATTTGCGATCATTGGCAACCCTGCACCGAGAGATCGAAGAGCGCGAGGCGAAAATCCGACGCCTGGTCGACGCCAACATTATCGGGATAGTCATATGGAATCGGGAAGGTCAGGTCCTTGAGGCCAATGAAGCGTTTCTCCGCATGGTGGGCTATGACCGTGAGGATCTCGTTTCCGGTCGCGTGCGCTGGACGGACTTGACGCCCCCGGAATGGCGCGACCGCGCCGCGCAAGCCCTGACCGAACTGAGGAAAACCGGGACTATGAAACCATTCGAAAAGGAATATTTCCGGAAAAACGGCAGCCGCCTGCCCGCGCTGATTGGCGCCGCGGCTTTCGACGGCGGACGAGACCAGGGCGTAGCTTTCGTCGTCGACCTGAGCGAGCAGAAGCGTGCCGAGGCAGAAATACGCGAAAGCGAGCGGCGTTATCGTGAGCTACAGTTGGAGTTGGCGCACGCAAACCGCGTCGCAACGATGGGACAGCTTTCGGCTTCGATCGCTCATGAAATCAATCAACCGATTGCCGCGGTCATCGCCAATGCCAATGCGGGTTTGCGCTGGCTTGGCGCGCGACCGCCAGATCTCAATGAGGCCCGGCAAGCGCTCGGTCGCATTGTGAGAGACGGCACTCGTGCCGGGGAAGTCATCGAACGCATTCGTTCGCTCGTAAAGAAAACGCCGCCGCGCCGGGATCGGTTGGATATCAACGAGGCTACGCGCGAAGTCATCCCCCTGACCCAGGCCGAATTGCAAAGGAATCGTGTTAGCTTGCGGATCCGGCTTGCCGACGGTCTGCCGCTCGTCTCGGGAGACCGCGTGCAACTGCAGCAGGTGATCACCAATCTGATCATCAATGCCATCGAGGCGATGAGCCGCGTCAGCGATGGACCGCGCGAACTGACGATCGTCTCTGGCGCAGGCGCCTCGGACGACCTGTTCGTCGAAGTGCATGATACCGGCCCGGGGCTCGATCCGGATCAGCTCGACCGGCTTTTCCAGTCCTTTTACACGACCAAGCCAGATGGGATCGGCATGGGACTGGCGATCAGCCGTTCGATCGCTGAGGCTCATGGCGGGCGACTATCGGCAGCGCCGAACAGGCCCCACGGCGCCGTCTTTCGATTGACGCTGCCAGTCTGAGAGTAATCATGCGAGAGAGCCGGGTCAGCGGCTCTCCTATCCGTCGCGACCTTCCGAAGGTGCAGTCGATTCATACTCAAGTATAATCGCCACGAACCATTCCGCGGACCAATCATTATATTGGCAGTAGAAACCGACGCGAGCGGCATTTGCGATGGCCTGCGCGGGTGAGGTAGTTCGGCTCGCCGTGGGAACGGGAAATGCCTAAAAAGCCCGTGATTGCGGTCGTGGACGATGACGAGTCGGTGCGAGAGGCGCTGACGAGCCTTGTCAGATCGCTGGGCTATGTCGCATACGCTTTCGAATGCGCCGAAGATCTTCTGAAATCCAAGCGCCGCCGCAGGGTCACCTGCGTGGTCGCAGACGTGCAAATGCCGGGGATGACTGGACTCGAGCTCCATAATCGGCTGGTCAGCTCCGGTGAGCCCATCCCCACCATCCTGGTCACTGCCTTTCCCGACGACAGAGCGCGGGAGCGCGCTTTGCGGGCGGGCGTGATTTGTTATCTCACCAAACCGTTCAGCGAGGGGGATTTGCTGGCTTGTCTCCGTTCGACTCTCGGGCCTGGTGAAGCGGATGGGAGGCGATAACGAGTCTTCCGCTCGACATATCTTTTGAAGCGCATTGCCGATTCCATTGACGGCCTTGCTTGAGCTGTCTCCGTCTAGAATGCCCTCACGATGCCCGGGCATTTCGCGGGAATGCGAACCGACGTGCTGGCGGCTATTGGTCTCTGCCAGCGCTGAGCTTTAAGGCCCTGAAACAGGGCAAACGGCCTCCCTGCAGCGCGACCGTAGGCTTCTACTGGGTTTTTCGCTTAGAACGTCAAGAATTTATCGTTGGCCTGATCCGGGGCACCTTCCCATTTTCCGCCGCGGAAGCGAAGGGAGTGGGAATGAGTCGGAGCACCCCCGCATCTGAAATCGGCGATCATGACGGTCATGTCTGCCTCCGATTGACCACGCTTAACCGGATTTTACGCCTTCTAACTTCCGTAGGGTCGAGGGAGCAAATATTGATTTAAACAAGTTCGCGGCAGGCGGATCGTACCCATCGGGCGAATCTGCAATCTGGCGAACAGATACAACGCGCTGACCTATCCCGACGAGGTCCATGCTGTCGGCCTTTACGGTTCGCGAGGAGTCGGCATTGCAGAGCGAGACGGGGTCATCGAC
>JBARIB010000272.1:0-1711 GCA_049799535.1 Allostellaceae bacterium
TTTCCTCGTCGTTCCCGCGCAAGCGGGAACCCAGGGATTTCAGTCACTTGGCCCTGGGCCCCCGCTTTCGCGGGGGCGACGATTGGAGAATGCTGCCGATGTGATTACAGCCTCTTGCGCGGGGACGACGAACAGGGTGGAGTGCCGCACGCTAATTTTCGCAACGAGGTACTAGGCCAGCTCTTATCGAAGCAGGCGACAAGCGCGGGGTATCAGGCGCCAAGGCGCGGATGAACTGCTGGTTGCCGATCGGATGGAGCAATTCTAATGAAAAAGCGGATCGATGTCGCTGCCCTGACACCCGTGGTCGGCACGCTTTATCCATCGCCATTCGATGAGCCGTGTCGCGCGCGGTCGCGCACCAAACTCGGCGATGCTGCGCGACTCACACAATTCGGTGTGAATCTGCTTCGTCTGCCGGCGGGCGCTTGGTCGAGCCAGCGTCATTGGCACACCAGCGGCGACGAGTTCATCTATGTACTGTCCGGCGAGGTTGTGCTCGTCACCAATGGCGGTGAGGAAACGCTCCGCGCCGGCGACGCTGCCGGGTTTCCGGCCAGCGATCCCAATGGCCACTGCCTGCAGAACCGCTCGGACCGCGACGCCGAGGTCATCGAAATCGGCACTCGTATCCCCGGCGACTCCGCGTATTACTCCGATATCGACATGGTTGCGCCGCCAGGAGGGAAGCCCGCTCTCTATACCCACCGGGACGGCACCCCTTATCCCGACACTGGGCGACGCGGGCCCTGACTAGAGGGTCGTTTCGCGAAGCGAATTGTCCGGCCGGTGATAGACTGAGGGCTCCGATCCAACAGCGCGCGGAAACCCTCATGCCAAGTCTGCATCCGCAGATCCAGGAAGTCCTCAGGACGATGGCCGAGGCAAAGCTTCGGCCAATAGAGGAGATGACTCCAGCCGAAGCCCGAGAGCAGATGGAAGCGACAGCGCGGGCGCGCAAGGCCGAGCCGCTTCCAGTCGCCAGGGTCGAGGAACGGATGATCCCCGGCCCGGCAGCCGAAATCCGCCTGCGCCTCTATTGGCCGCAAGCACCGGCACCAGTCCCGGCGATTGTCTACTATCACGGCGGCGGCCACGTCATCGGCAGTCTGGATACTCATGATTTCGTCGCCCGCAATCTCTGTGGCGGGGCCGAAGCACTGATCGTGTCAGTCGATTACCGTATGGGACCGGAGCACAAATTCCCGGCAGCGGTGGAGGACTCCTTCGCCGCACTGCAATGGGTCACCTCGAATGCAGAGAGCCTCGGCGCCGATCCCGCGCGGATCGGTGTTCATGGCGACAGCGCTGGTGCCAATTTAGCGGCAGTGGTGGCTTTGCTTGCCCGCGATGCCGGGCATCCGCGATTGCGGCTGCAATCGCTCGTCTACCCGATCTCGGATTACAGCCTGGCCGGCGAGAGTTACGAAAAATTCGCGACTGGATACGGCATCCTTACTAAGGCAGCGATGCAATGGTTCCGCGACCATTATTTGCGCAGCCCGGAAGATGCGAGCGACTGGCACGCCTCGCCGATCAAGGCCGGAAGCCTCGACGGGGTCGCGCCGGCCCTCATCATCACCGCCGAATGCGATGTATTGCACGATGACGGCCAACGCTACGCCGAGGCGTTGCGTTCTGCCGGCGTGGCTGTCGAGTACAAGGAATTTCCCGGCATGATCCATGCATTCTTCGGCATGGTGCCTGCGGT
>JBARIB010000273.1:0-2942 GCA_049799535.1 Allostellaceae bacterium
GCTTGATTTCCTCGGCCAGCGAAGCGAGCTCGGCTCGAGCTTCGTCTTCGGTCAGCGATTCAACCGGTTGTGGTGCAGGCTGGTCGCGGGAGCGCTGGCGGGAGGCCGTCGAAGCCCTCATGCCCGTCCTCCGGCAATCAGGCTAGCCGCCGCAGCCCGCGCCTCGGCGGTAACGTTGCGGCCGGACAGCATGCGAGCGATCTCCTCCTGTCTCGTATCCTCGTCGAGCTCCTCGACGCGGGTCACGGTCTCGCGCGCGGCAAGGGTCTTGGCGATCCGCCAGTGATAGGCGCCGCGTGCCGCTACTTGGGGCGAATGTGTTACGACGAGGACCTGCAAATTTGTGCCCAGCCGCTGCAGGCGTTCGCCGACGGCGGCCGCAACGGCACCGCCGATCCCGCTGTCGACCTCGTCGAAGATCAAGGTCGGCACCGAGGAGGTGCCGGCGAGCACCAGCTTCAACGCCAGCATGAAGCGCGACAGCTCACCGCCCGAGGCAATGCGCGCCAGCGGCCCGAACCCCGCGCCGGGGTTGGTCGCGACCTCGAAATGCACGCGCTCACTGCCATGCTCGCCCCAGTCGTTCTCGGAGAGCGGCGTGAGCACGGTGCGGAACCGCGCCTTGTCGAGCCGCAACGGTCCGAGCTCCGCAGCCACCGCGGCGTCGAGCCGCGCGGCGGCGCGCGTTCGCTCGCGCGAGACCGCTTCAGCAGCAGCGAAGAAGCGAATGCGGGCTTCTGCAGTAGCCCTGACGAGATGGTCGACGCCTTCGCCCTCCGCTTCGATTTCGGCGAGGCGGGCCTGCATGCGCTCGCGCAGCGCCAGAAGATCCCCGATCGCAACTTGGTGCTTACGGGCCAGCGCACGCAATGCGAACAGGCGTTCCTCGACTTTTTCAAGCTCTCGCGGGTCGAGATCGAGCTGGCGCGCGCTCGCTTCGAGCGCCGCGAGCGCTTCCGCAGTCTCGGCAGCGGCGCGCTCGGTTGCGGCGAGCGCCGGATCGAGCAGCCCCTGGGCGCGCTCTCGGGCGCGTTCGAGCCGGCGCGCCGCCCGGGCTAATGCCGCCTGGGCGCCAGCTTTGCCGTCAAGCTCCTCAATCGCCTCGTTCAATACCTCTGCGAGACGCTCGGCGCTCTGCAGGAGGCTGCGTCGGGCAGCCAGGCGCTCCTCTTCGTCCTCCTCAGGCGCCAACGCATCGAGCTCGGCCAAATGATGCCGCAGTAAGTCCTCTTCGTCGCGGGTTGCCGCTGCGAGTTGTGCGACTTCCGCTTCGCGCCGGTTGGCTGCTCGCCAATCGCGCCAGGTCGTGGCCAGCATCTCCGGTGCAACGGTGTGCTCGGCGAAATCGTCGAGGATCATGCAATGGTTAGCGGGGTCGAGTAGCCCCCGCTGCTCGAACTGGCCTTGGATCTCGACCAGGCTGTCGCCTACCTCGCGCAGAAGCCCAACGCTCGCCGGCTCGTCATTAACAAAGCCCCGGCTGCGGCCATCGGCACCGACGAGCCGCCGCAGCATGATCGCCTCGCCGTCTGCGTCGAGCCCCGCTTCCCGTAGAATCGCATGAGCGGGATGGTTTCGTCCGACCGAAAATTCGGCGGCCACCGTCGCCTGCTGCGCTCCGGCTCGCACGAGCGCCACCTCCGCCCGTTTCCCAAGCGCCAGCCCCAGAGCATCGAGCAGGATCGATTTGCCGGCGCCCGTTTCGCCCGTCAACACGCACAGACCCGGTCGAAAGGCGAGGTCGAGGCGATCGATGAGAACAACGTCCCGGATATTCAGCCCAAGCAGCATTGAAAGCCGCGGATGGTGGAGCCTATCAATGATATAGGCGGCTATCCCGCCAAGCTAGCATTGGCGCCGCGCCACAGAGCCGAGATGACCGAAAACAAACCCGAACTCTATCGCGAGCTGGCCGAGCGGCTGGCGGCGCTGCTCGCCGGCGAGACGAATCTGATCGCCAATGCCGCCAACGCCGCCGCGCTAATCTACCACACTCTCCCGGACATCAATTGGGCGGGCTTCTATTTTCACGACGGCGAGGAGCTCGTGCTCGGTCCCTTCCAGGGTAAGCCCGCCTGCGTGCATATACCGCTCGGCAAGGGGGTCTGCGGCGCCGCCGCGGTCCGGGCCATCGCGGTGCTCGTCCCCGATGTTCACGACTTTCCGGGGCATATCGCCTGCGATCCGAATTCGCGCGCCGAGCTCGTCGTGCCGCTGATCGATGCCGGCACTGTTCTAGGCGTGCTCGACCTCGATAGTCCTCTGGTTGGCCGGTTCGATGACCTGGATCGAGAGGGCTGTGAACGACTCGCCGCGATCTTTGTCGATCAGCACCGCCAAAATCGCAGGATGTCCGAAGGAAAAAGCCGTTAGTATGTGACGAAATTTTGATGGTCGAAAAGATAGACGGCGGTAAGATCGTAGTACGCGGGAGGAGCTCAAATGAAGACTCTCCTCGATGACGCCGAACACTGGTGGTGCCGTGCGGAAGAAACCCGCACGATCGCCGAAATCATGACCGATCCCGAGGCGAAACGGATCATGTTCGATATCGCCGACGGATACGACCGGTTGGCGGAGCGCGCCGCCGAACGGATGGCGTTCGGCAACCCAGACACGATCCAATAAGTTAGTTCCCGGCGAGTTAGTTGGGGGCCTGACGCAAGCCGCGACACGCGGGGCCGCGGTCAGCTCGCCTATGCCGGTGCGGGGTCGGGGCGATGAGCGGCGACGCCACCTGCGGCAGGCGGGGGTTGCGCGAGCATGCAAAGCTATGCCGATCTGACGCTCGGCGTAGCCGTCGGAAGGGTTCTCGAAGCAGCGGTTATCCAGGAAAAATCTCCGTCAATGTGAGGCGCATCACACGTCTTTCGCGCGTCGTGCGCTATTTGGAACGCGGGCAGTCTCGAGAATGAGGACGCTGGAAACGTCCGTTTCGGGGC
>JBARIB010000274.1:0-2397 GCA_049799535.1 Allostellaceae bacterium
GGCATAGGGCATATGATGCTCGCTCCACCAGTCGGTCGTCCACTCCCAGACATTGCCGGCCATGTCGTAAAGGCCATAGCCGTTGGGCGGAAACGAGCCGACCGGCGCGCGCCCGTCAAAGCCGTACAGAGCGAGGTTGTGAAACGGAAACTGGCCTTGCCAGGTGTTCGCCATCCACCTGCCGCCAGGGTTGAACTCGTCGCCTCAACAGAAACTGCGAGCCGTCCAAGCCGCCGCGCGCGGCAAACTCCCACTCGGCTTCAATCGGCAACTGCTTGCCGGCCCAGGCGGCATAGGCGGCGGCGTCCTCATAGGCCACCTGCACCACCGGCTCGCGCTCGTGCCCCTCGATCGTGCTTTCCGGCCCCTCGGGATGGCGCCAGTTGGCGCCCGGCACATAGGCCCAGCGGCTGCGGATATCGCCCATGTCCACGCGGCCGGACGGACATGAAGAAGACAGCCCCGCCGGGAACCAACCGCTCCGGACCAACCCCGGAAAGACGGCAGGATCGAGCGGACGTTCGGCGACCGTCACGTAACCGGTCGCGGCGACGAACTCGGCGAAGTCGGCGTTGGTGACGGCGTACTCGTCCATCCAGAATCCGCCGACTGTCGCTTCGTGAACCGGTCCCTCCTCGGGATAAGAAAGATCGGCGCCCATGCGGAACCCTCCGCCGGCGATCCACCTCATGCCGCGCGGCGAGCCGGTCTGCATCCTGCGCCAGTCAGTGTCCATAGGCCTTCTGGTATGCCGCTTGGTCCTCTTCCTTCTGCATGCAGATCGCGTAGCACGGGGCGCCATCCCCGGGGTTCTCGAGGATGCAGACGTTACATTTCTGCCCCGCTATCTCTGCTTGGCCAGCCGGCGTGTTAGGATTAGATGTGCTGCATCCGACAGTTAGAGCACCGAAAATGATCGCAGCGGCGGAGAGCGAGGAAGTGCGCAGCAAGCGCGGCGAATTCACGAAGGTTTCCATAGCTGGCCTGTTCGGCTTCTGATCGGTTTGACGCTGAGACGTCATCTCGGCTTGAGGATCGATCACGCGTTGAAGTTGACGTCGACGGGCGTCCGCGTTTTCGGGTCGACAAACAGAATGGCCGGGCTTCACGGCGAGATGCCTAAACGACCGTCACCCGGAAAGTACGCTTGGCGGTACGTCCCATCGTATCGGCAACGGACAGCGTAATGCTGTGCTGGCCCGGAGGAATCGAAACGTCTTCGGCGGTAATCCCTTGCGGGGTCAGTTGGGCGTGCTGCAGCAGCCGCGCGGTGATATCCAGGCCGAGGAAGCCGTACGTTGCCTCGAATGTCGAGGGGAGTATCGAGGCGCCAGGTTGCGTACGAAAGGCGAGTTGGATCGTGACGGGACCTGAGATCGGTTTTTCAGGGTCGGGCCGGATCACCTCGATCGTCGGCGGCGTGATCAGATCCTCCTGCCGTTCCTCGTCGGGCGACACGAGATCCCAGGCGATTGCCGAAGGCGCGGGCAGTCCCATGGTCACGATCCCCAAACCTGCAATAAATGTTCGCCGCTGCATCGTCCCCTCCAAATCAGCGCTGCTGCTCGAGTCAGCCAAATACATCCGGATGACGGGATGGCCGCCGCATGCGCCGCCAGTTCATCGCGCCTCGCCTACCGTCCATACGCCTTCTGATACGCCGCCTGGTCCTCTTCTTTCTGCATACAGATCGCGTAGCACGGGGAGCCGTCCCCCGGGTTTTCGAGGATGCAGAGGTTACATTTCTGCCCTGCTATCTCAGCCTGGCCGGCGGGCATGTTGGGGTTTGGTGCGGCGCATGCGGCGAGACCTATTCCCATCGTCAACAGTAAGAGAATGAGGTCTCGCGTCTTTGCCATGCTGTTTCCAATCACGTGAAATCGGCGTCGACGATGGTTTGTGCCTTCGGGTCGACGAAGACCACGGCCGGCGAGCCGTCGGCGCGCTTCGGCTCCATCAGCCAGCGGTTACAGGTCTGCAGGACCTCGTTGGTCAGCGAGTAGCCCTGCGCGGACACCAGGGCGCTCATCTGATTGAGCATGCTGGTGTCCATCTTGCCCTGCTGCACGGCATCTTGCGCATACAAGTACTTCTTCCAGTTGCAGCCCGGTGGCCCCTGCTGGGCGACCGCAGGCCGAGCGACAGCAGCAGCACAGCGGCGGCGGCGCCGTATAGACGCAACCTATTCATTAGTCCTCCTTTCCTGACGCACCGGTTGACGACAAAGGCGAATAGCTGATCATTGATCCAGATCAACCATACGGAACCCTCGGCGTCAGGCGCCGGGGCCCTCCATCACAATTTCGATGCGGCGGTTTTGCGCCCGGCCTTGCGGCGTGTCGTTCGGGGCGACGGGGTGCGTGTCGCCGAACCCCTTGGCCGAGATGATGTTGGGGT
>JBARIB010000275.1:0-2414 GCA_049799535.1 Allostellaceae bacterium
GGTCCGGGCGGAGCCGGACACGCTAACCTTGGCGGCCCGCCGTAGCGTTTGCAGATTCCGACGAAGTCGCCCACTGATTCCGAGATGATGTCGCTCGGCAATCCGACATGATGTCGCCTGGCTGACGGCACCCTGCTGGCGGTGATTTTTTGGCAAGTTGTGGGTCGATGGTCAATCCTTTGCAGTCGATCTGGATCGCCTGCGTCTCAGGCTGTCACCGGCAAGGTCGATGCGGTGGGCATTGTGAACGAGACGGTCGAGGATGGCATCGGCATATGTCGGGTCGCCGATGAAAGCGTGCCATTTGTCGACCGGGATCTGGCTGGTGAGGATGGTCGAGCGGCGCCCGTAGCGTTCCTCGAGGATCTCGTAGAGGTCACGACGGGCATCGGCGTCGAGCGGTTCGAGGCCCCAATCGTCGAGGACGAGGAGCTGGACGCCGGTGAGACCCCGCAGGATGCGGGCATAGCGACCGTCACCGCGGGCGAGCGCGAGTTCGGCGAAGAGCTTGGGAACCCGCTGATAGAGAACCGAGCGGTTGTCGCGGCAGGCCATGTGACCCAAGGCACAAGCAAGCCACGATTTGCCCACGCCGGGTCGGCCCGCACAGAATGAGATTGTCGTGCGCGTCGATCCACTCGCCATTGGTGAGCTTGTGGAACAGAGCGCGGTCAAGGCCGCGTGGGGCCCGGTAATCGACGTCCTCGACGCTGGCCTGCTGGCGCAGTCTGGCATAGCGCAGCCGGGCGGCCAGCCGCTTGTCGCGGCGGTGGGTGAGCTCGCGATCGACCAACAGTCCGAGCCAGTCGGCATGGGTGAGCGTGGCGGTTTCGTCGGAAGCTTCGAGCTCGGCAAACGCCTGGGCCATGCCGGACAAGCCAAGCTGGCCCAACTGGTCGCGCATTGGATGGGTGAGCACTGCATTCTCCTCAGTGGTAATAGCGCGGTCCGCGGATATTGGGGTGGAGGATCGGCACGCCATTGGCGGGCGACCGTTGCGCCGTCTGGCGATCGAGTTTGTTGTCGAGGATCGAACGCACCGAACCGTAGGTCAGGGTGCCGATCTCGATTGCCCGCGTGGCGGCGGCTTCGAGACGATCGGCGCCGAATGGCCGCACCAGCCGCACGATGCCGAGGCAGGCCCGGAAGCCCTGCTCAGGGTGGGGCCGGCGCTCCAGGATCAGCTCGCAGAGCGCGGCGGTAGCTGGGCCGATCGCAGCGGCCTCGCGGCGAATGCACTCAACCGTCCAGTCGGCCCACGGGTCGGGCCGGAGGCCCGCCCGAGGACAGGCTCCACGCCGATGGCTCGACGGCATGTGCTCGGAGACCGTGGTGTGCCGATGATTACCGCTGGCGCGCAGATGAGCGGCAATCCGCTCGCCCTTCAGAAAGATCTCGACGGCTCGCGGCGTTAGTCGCACCTCCACCTCGCTGCGCGCAAAGCGGTGGGGCACGCTGTAGAAATGACCTTCGAGCTCGACGTGGTAGTCGACACCAACCCGGCGGACGCGCCATTCGGCAAAGCAATAGGGCTGCGCCGGCAACGAGTGGAGGTTGGGCCGGTCGAGCTCTTCGAAGAGCGCCCGGCGGGTGACACCGAGCCGCCGGATCAGGCGTTCGTCGCATCGACGGGCAAAGACCGATCGGCTGGACACCGAATTGCTCAACCGTCGGTTCCTGGGGTGGTTGCGTGGGGAACGGGGCCATTGCAGCATGGTGCGCGTACCGACGATTGCCGAGGAGGATGCCAGGCGGCCCAATCGGGAGCGCGAATGCCTGGTGGGAGAACGTACGCGCATTGTGAACCGGATAAAGGCCATCTTGGCTCGGCTGGGGCATTCGCGACTTCAAACCAACCCTGCGCAAGGCGGCCGAACGTCTGGCAACCGTGCACACCCCGGAGGGCATACCGCTGCCGCAAAATGCCTTGGCCGAGCTGCAGCGCGATATGGCGCGGCTGGGCTTTGTTGTCGGCCAGATCAAAGAGATCGAGGACGCTCGTCAGAAACGATTAGAGCAGCAGCCGGAGGCCGGGCCCCACGCCATGGTTCGGCTGCTGGCCCGAATCGTCGGTGTTGGTGTCGAAACGGCTGATATGCTGGTCCATGAGGTGCTGTCACGGCCCATGCGTGACCGCAGAGCCGTGGCGCGCTATGCCGGCTTAACAGGCTCGCCGGATGAGAGCGGCGCACAACGGCGCGAACAAGGGCTCGCCCGAGCCGGCAACGCCCGGGTCCGCCGCGGCATGATCCAACTCGCCTGGCGCTTTCTGATGTTTCAGAAGGAGAGCGCGCTGGCATTGTGGTATCGCGCCCGCACCGCCGACAGCCGTAGTGGCACGCGCAAGACCATGATCGTCGCGCTGGCACGCAAACTGGTCATTGCGCTCTGGCGCTTTGTCACCACTGGTGAGC
>JBARIB010000276.1:0-2196 GCA_049799535.1 Allostellaceae bacterium
TGCACGGAAAACCCGCCGATCTCATAGCGGACGCTATGATCGCCGCCACCGCAGTGGTCCACGACCTCACGGTGGTGACGCGGAACCTGCGCGATTTCGAGCGGCTTGGGGTGCCGGCGCTGAACCCGTTCGGCTGAATTGGGCCATGTCGTCGACCCGCCGTCTCGCCGCGATTCTCGCTGCCGATGTGGCGGGGTATTCGCGGCTGATGGGGGCGGACGAGGAGTCCGTGCTCGTTGTTCCCGCCATTATCCGCCACCATCCGAAAACCCGCGCTATTTCTCGGGATTGAAGTCCGATCTTTCTCTCCCTCATTCGCCATAATGCGCTATCTACCGTGGTTTGGGGGTAGGTCAAAGGATACGTCGGACGATGGCGAGAACGATCGCAAAGCTGACGGCGCTGCGGGTCCGACAGCTGAAAAAGCCCGGGCTCTATGCCGACGGCGGGAACCTGTATTTGCAGGTCGGCAAGAGCGGCGCGAAGAGCTGGATCTACCGGTACAAGGCTGCCGGCAAGCAAATCGTGATGGGGCTGGGGGCGCTGCATGCCGTCGGCCTTGCCGACGCGCGCGAAGCAGCGCGGGCCTATCGCAATATGCAAGCTGCCGGGATTGATCCCTCGAACGCGAAGCGGCGCGAGCGGGCCAAGGCCAGGCTCGCGGCAGCGCGCACCCTGACATTCGACGATTGCGCGCGTAGTTACGTAGAAGCGCACAAGGCCGGCTGGCGCGACGGCGGTCGATCAGAGCGGCAATGGGCGTCGTCGATCGCAACCTATGTCACGCCGGTCTTTGGCGGCGCACCGGTAGCCGACGTCGACACCGCGGCCGTGCTGCGGGTAATCGAGCCAATCTGGACGAGCAAGCCGGAAACCGCGCGGCGGCTGCGCGGCCGCGTCGAAAGCATTTTGGATTGGGCTACGGCCCGCGGTTACCGCCAGGGCGAAAATCCGGCGCGCTGGCGTGGCCATCTCGCGAATTTGTTGCCGCTGCGCACCAAAGTCGCGGCGGTCGAACATCATAAGGCATTGCCGTATCGCGAGCTCGCGGCGTTCACGGCCAACCTGCGCAAGGACGAGAGTATCGCCGCGGCGGCACTCGATTTCACCATCCTTACCGCGGCGCGGACCGGCGAAGTCATCGGTGCCCGCTGGACCGAGATCGACCTCGACCAGCGGCTATGGACAGTGCCGGCTGGCCGCATCAAAGCCGGGCGCGAGCACCGGGTCCCGCTCTCCGACGCGGCGATCAGGATCCTCGAGAAGATGGCCACGGTCCGCCAGAACGATTTTGTTTTTCCCGGCAGCAAGGGCCGCGGGGGCTTGTCGCATATGGCGATGTTGCGGGTGCTGCCGCGCCTGGGCCGCGGCGATCTCACCGTGCACGGCTTTCGCAGCAGCTTTCGGGACTGGGTTGCGGAGCAGACCAACTTTCCGAGCGAGGCCGCCGAAATGGCACTAGCTCATGCCGTTGGCGACAGGGTCGAGGCCGCCTACCGCCGGGGCGATATGTTCGAGGTGCGGCGGCGACTGATGCAGGTATGGACCGACTTCGCCGGCGCCGTCGAGCTTGGAGAGGTCGTGGAGTTGCGCGCTGGGGCCGCCCGATAGGAGAGGATCAGGTCGATTCGCCCGCCGGAAACGGTTTCTCAACAGGCCGCCCGTGAAAAGCAATCGAAGCAAACACGAGGCGCTGTCAAAAATTTTGCTTTTTTATCTCGCCAAACCAGGCAAACTGCCTCTTTCTTCAATAGATTGAAGGTATCTGACAAATTTTTGACCAAGATAACGACGTCAAATATTTGAACAACTAAAAATTATCTTGTCGAGAAGTCGCATAGCCCTTTCGATTGCGGGCATCGTTCTTCATCCTTCAAGGGCGGTGTAGGCAATGACAGAGTTGGCGAACAGGATTACAATGCGGTTGCGGCCGTTCTGCGAGGCGACCGGCCTTGGTCCCTCGAAGGTTTATGAGCTCATCGCGGCTAAAGAGATCGAGTCGTTTACCGCGGGCAAGGCGCGACTGATCGTCGTGCAGTCTTATTTCGATTACATCAAGCGCCAGCAGCAAAACGCGCCGCCGCTTCCGTCTCCCAATCCACGGGCCGGCTCGCGGGAGCCAGCAGTACTGGCGACGCAACAAACCGAGCTGCCACGTCGTCGTGGTCGCCCGCGCAAGGGCGCGCCACCGTCAAC
>JBARIB010000277.1:0-2457 GCA_049799535.1 Allostellaceae bacterium
CTCCGAGACCGGCGTTCCCGCCGATCGCGCCGGCGATGGCGCCGACCCCGGCCCCCGCAGCGGTGCCGGTCAGCGCGCGTTGCTGGGTGGGGGTCATATCGGCGCAAGCCGCGACCGGCAGAGCGACGGCCGCAAGCAGCAGTAATTTATTCATAACGTTCCCCGGAGCGGTTGATCAGCGCGATTGCAGACAGGGATAGCGTTCGCTCAGAAAGCGGAACAACCCGTCGGTGGAGGAGGTTGCCATGCGATCCGGCGACGCGCGGGCCCAGTTGACGAACTCGCTCAGCGCTTCGTTGCGAGAGGGGGGAGGGCTCGGCAGGCAGAACAGCTTCGGTCCGCGGAACGCAGCCATGTTCTGGATTTCCACCAAGACCGCACCCTGTGCAAAGCCCTCGCAGAAATGGACGGCCGCTGTCCCCATCGCATTGTCGGGCGCCGCAGTACAAAGCTCGACCAAATCACCCGTTGTTTTGGGGCCGAAATTCGCTTCCGTCGCGGCGTACGGCGAGCCCGGCACGAGCAACACCAATCCGACGACGACTGTCCATGCTTTCAATGTCATGGTGCCCTCTCCCCAGACGCTAGAGAAACGATCGCGGATCATTTGAAGGATGGCAAGCGCCATTATCACAGACCGAGCTTGCAAGTTTAGAACGAACCGAAAACGGACCCCAGCGCGATAACCGCCACGAGCGCGATGATCGGGCCGACAATAGCGGCCATTACAATGTCGAGATAGCTCTCGCTGTGCGTTGTGCCGCAGACCGAAAGCATGGTCACGACGGCGCCGTTCTGTGGCAGGCTGTCCAGCGTTCCGGCGCTCATCACAGCGATGCGATGCAACAGCGCCGGGTCGATGCCGTGCTCAGTGGCCAACCGCATATACGTAGCCCCGAGAGCGTCGAGCGCGATCGTCAAGCCTCCGGAGGCCGAGCCAGTCAAAGCGGAGAGCAAATTGGTCGCAACCGCCAGCGAGACGAGCGGGCCGCCTTCGATTGAAAGCACCCAGTCGCGCACGGTATCGAATGCCGGCACCGCGGCGACGACCGCGCCAAAGCCAACCAGGCTTGCGACGCTCAAGATCGGCAAGACCGAGGCGTTGGCGCCCGAGTCGAGCGTCTCACGCAGCCCCCGCAGCCGCCGCCAATTGACGGCGACAACGGTTAGGATCGCAGCCAAGAGCGCGGTAACCACCGACCACACCCCACCGACGGCAGAAAGCGAGGTCGCGCCGAACCGCTCCTCGGCGAGAAACGAGACGTCGAGGCGCGGCAGGATGACCAGCGTCATCAACACATTGATGCTCACCACCACCAGCAGCGGCAATGCCGCCAGCCCGATCGGCGGCCCCTCGCTGCTCGGATGACCGCGACTGACCTCGGCGGGGTCAAACTCGCGAGCGGTCGTCGCCCGCTGTCGCACCACCTCGTCCTCGGCTGCCTTGTCGGCGGAGCCCCGGAGTGTTACGCCAAACCCCTCTCCGTTGCGACGGGCAGCCGTGGCGGCCCGGCTCAGCCACCACATGCCAAAACCGGCCATGATGGCTGAGGCGATTATCCCCAGACCCGGCGCCGCGAGCGGCGTCGTGCCGAAGAACGGGATCGGGATCGCATTTTGGATCGCCGGCGTTCCGGGCAGCGCCGACATCGTAAAAGTGGACGTGCCCAAAAACACCGTCGCCGGGATCAATCGATTGGGGATCTGCGCCACACGGAATAAACCCTGCGCCATCGGCGCCAGCACAAAAACCGCGACGAACAGGCTGACGCCGCCATAGGTCACCAGCGCGCCCGCCAGCACGACGCTCAGTATCGTCCGGCTCGGACCCAACCGCTCGGTCATGAACTCGGCGATGGCCGAGACCGAGCCGCTGTCCTCCATGAGCTTTCCGAACAGCGCGCCAAGCAGAAACAGCGGGAAAAATTGCGCGACAAAACGCGAGGCGCTGTCCATGAAGGTCTGCGTCCAGTAGGCGAGCAACGGCCCTCCCGCGAACGCCGCGGCGATGAGGGCCGCCCCCGGGGCCAGAAGCAGGATGCTCCAGCCCCGATACGCCAACCAGACGAGGAGCGCGAGGCCGAGCAGGATGCCGAATAATCCCATTGCGTCACATGCTCTTCAGCAGAGCCTAGGCTAAAGCACGGTCGGTTGAATACGAGCGCCGTCCGCTGCAGGACAACGCTACGATCGCGCAGCAGCACGCCATTGGGCGGCCTCCTTGATCGCGGTTCCCCGTTCCGCCCCTTCCGGGAGATGCGCCGGCCTCAGGCTCTCGTCGAAAATCCAGGAGAGGTCCAGCGTATTGCGGATGCCAAGATCGTCGTAATGCCGTGACAGCCAATCCTGCGCGGTTTTTCTGCCGCAATCCCGGAGATGAGTGAGAAAGGCCCATTCGGCATTGAGCTTACTGGAAACGCCGAGCCCGAGCATCGTCTTCTCGTCATAAATCGCATG
>JBARIB010000278.1:0-1767 GCA_049799535.1 Allostellaceae bacterium
AGCCGGGTTAGCCCGCGCTCGCGCATAGTTCAGCTATTCCGGTTGCGAATAGCTGGGATCGCCACGATCCCGGGAACGTTCGCCAGGTAAGGCGTATATAAAGGGGTGTGATGAGCGGGAAATCACAGCTTCACGATCCTTTTGCTTATGGCCGTCGCGCCGGCACATTCTCGGCATGGGCGATGGCAATCATGTTCGCTACCGTCGCGATGATCAGCTTCGCGATCGATCAGACAGTGAGCCTATCGACCGGCTCGGCGCAAAACGAGTCCCCGCCGCCTTCGCTGCTGCATCCGATCCAACTCATCGAGTCTCTGATCGACGCCGCTTCGGATTAGACGTCGGCGCCGACTAGACCTTCGCTTTTGCTGATGGCCGGATTGTTGGCGCCGCTGTGAATCGAATGCTTGCTATTCTTCTAGCCGGCAGCATCGGCCTTTCGTGCTCGGGGCCGAAGCCCTTTCTGCTCCAAGGCGACGCCAACTCTGCCCAAGTCGGCTTCAGCGGAGATGTTGGCGACGCGGTTTCGGTTGCAAGAACGCATTGTGCTCAATACGAGCGGGTGCCACGGTTCTTGGACGCGGAGGAAAATGTTGCTTTCTTCGACTGCGTGCGCCCGTAACTCCTGACGGGCGGGCCATAGTCCAACGATTGCCGCTTGAAGCGTGAGGGAATCGCGGTAATCCTGCCAATCCGTTTTAGTAGCGAACAACACAGCGGAAAGGCGGCTCGCGATGGCCATTGAACTCCACACCTGGAACACCCCGAACGGCCGCAAAATCAGCGTCGCGCTCGAAGAAATGGGGCTGCCCTACACAGTAAAGACAGTCAACATATCGAAAGGCGAGCAGTTCGAACCCGCCTTTGTGAAGATCAGCCCGAACAGCAAGATCCCAGCAATCGTCGATCCCGAGGGCCCGGGTGGGGCGCCGATCAGCATATTCGAATCTGGTGCAATCCTGATTTATCTCGGCGAGAAGACGGGCAAATTCTGGCCCAGCGACCTGCGCCGCCAGGTTCCAGTGCTCGAATGGCTGATGTGGCAAATGGGCGGCTTTGGCCCGATGCCCGGTCAGGTGCACCATTTCCTGCAGGTTGCCAACGAGCAGGACCGGCGCTACGGCCTCGAACGCTATTCGAAGGAAACCCGACGCCTCTACGGTGTGTTGGACCGGCGGCTTGGCGAGGTCGAATTCGCCGGGGGCGACATCTCTATTGCCGATTTCGCGATCCTCGGCTGGGCTTGGCGGCACGAGCGTCACCAAGTCGATCTGGCCGATTTCCCTAATGTCAAGCGGTGGTACGAAACGATGATGGCCCGCCCCGGGGTCAAGCGCGGCTTCGAGGTGGCGTTGAGCTAGCGGGCGGGTAACAAGCTCGGCAGGGCGGCGGCTCGATGCAGCTCAGGTTCACCAATCCATGGTGGGTTGTCGTTGGCGCTGTCACTGGATTGTTTGTCTGCAATGGACCCGTCCTCGGCTTTACTTTCGGAGTATTCCTGAAGCCGATCATGGCCGACACCGGCTGGCATCGCAGTTCGGTGTCGTTTGCGCTCTCGGTCGGCGGGATCTTTTCGGCTCTGATGGTACCGGTGCTCGGGCGAATGATGGACCGCTGGGGTATTCGTCGCGTGGCTTTGCCCGGGATCGCGGTCTATGCAGCGTTGACCGCCCTTCTCGGGTTGAGCCCATCCATCTTTTTGATATTCACGCTGATGTTCGCGCTGGCAGAAACCGCCAGCGCTATCCAGACACCGCTCGGCTATGC
>JBARIB010000279.1:0-12842 GCA_049799535.1 Allostellaceae bacterium
CCTGGTGGCCATAGCGAGGGGCCAAACACCCGATCCCATCCCGAACTCGGCCGTGAAAACCCTCAGCGCCGATGGTACTGCCGCTCCAGCGGCGGAAGAGTAGGTCGCCGCCAGGCCCGCATGCCCCCTCTCTCTTGCCTTTCAGTCCTCAGCAGCCGCCCGGATTACTTCCGGGGGTCGAGCGCGTCCCGCAATCCGTCACCGATGAAGTTGATCGCCAGCACGGCGAGAAAAATTGCGGTGCCTGGAAACAGCGCCCAATGCGGGGCGATGTCGAGATAATCCTTCGCGTCAAAAAGAATTCGCCCCCAGGTGGGGATGTCGGGCGGAAAGCCGAGGCCGAGAAACGACAGGGTCGACTCCGCGATGATGGCCGCGGCGACGTCAATTGTGCCAGCGACGATGACCGGTCCCAATGAGTTCGGCAGTATATGCCGCACGACCAGCCGCAAGCTGCTCATGCCGACCGCGCGCGCCGCCTCGACGAATTCCCTCTCGCGCAGCGACAAGAACTGCGCGCGTACGAGCCGCGCCACCGGCATCCATCGGAAGCCGCCGATAACGAGTACGATCAAGATGAAGGTGCCGAGCTCGGGGCCCACGAGCTGCTTTAGCGGTTCGCGAAAGAGATAAATGACAAGCAGCAGCAGAGGCAGTGGCGGCAAGGACAGAAACAGATCGGTCAACCACATTAGCGCAGCATCGATTGCGCCGATGGACATGCCAGCGGTCGCGCCAACCAGTGTGCCGACGAAGATCGCCACAAGCATCGCCGCCAATCCGACCCCGAGCGATATGCGGCCGCCATAGAGCATGCGGGCAAGCAGATCCTGCCCGAGATCGTCGGTGCCGAGCGGATGCGCCCAAGACGGGCCTTCGAGATGCGCGCCAAAGTCGATGTCGTTAATCGGCACAGGCCACAGCAGCGGCCCGAACGCGACCGCAAGTAGCATCAAAGCCAGAATGATAGTGCTCGCGATCGCCAGAGGATGCCGGCGAAAACGCCGCCATGTCTCGGCCGCGGGAGAGCCCCTTTCGACTTCAACGCCGCCAGGGCTATCGGGTGCGATGCTAGCGATAGGCAATGCGTGGGTCGAGCCAGCCATAAAGAATATCGGCAATCAAGTTGAATAGCACAACGAGACAGGCGAATACGAAAGTTACGGCCATGATCACCGGCGTGTCATTGGCGAGTATGGCGCTGATCAGCAATGACCCGATGCCCGGGATGCGAAAGATCTGCTCGGTGACGATCGCGCCGCCGAAGACAGCCGGCATTTGCAGCGCGACCAGAGTTACGACCGGGATCAGCGCATTGCGCAGAACATGCTTCACGAGAACCGAGCGTTCGGCCAGTCCCTTTGCGCGCGCGCTCGTGACATAGTCGAGACGGATTACATCGAGGACCGCCGACCGCACATAGCGCGTCCATGAGGCAGCCTGGAACAGGCCGAGCACTGCCACCGGCATGACCGCTTGCCGGAACTGCTCCCAATACCAGTGCCAGCCAGCGGCATTGATGTCGGCGCGAAACACGAATGGCAACCAATCGAGGTAGATGCTGAACACGAGGATGAACAGGATGCCCGTAAAGAATGTCGGTAACGAGAAACCAATAAATGCAAGCGTATTGGCGATCTGATCGAAAATCGAATAAGGCCTGGCCGCCGCGTAGACGCCGACCGGCAGCGCAATGAGCAGCGCCAATATCTGCGAAGAGCCGATCACTAGCAATGTGGCGGGCAGACGCTGCAAGATCAGCGTATCGACATTCATGCGGCTGACGAAAGAGAAGCCCCAATCCCCCTGCAGCATGGCGCGAAGCCAATGCAGATAGCGCAATAGGATCGGATCATCGAGCCCGAACTTTGCGCGCAATGCCGCGCCAACTTCGGCGGGCACATTGGGGTTGGTCGCAAGCTCCCCGAACGGGTCACCGGGGGCAAGCGCTAGGACGGTAAACAGTACGATGCTGATGCCGAGCAGGCTCGGGATTGCAATCAGCAGACGCCGCAGCAGATACCGGCCCACCGGCGAGGCCCCATTACGCCTCGCGGTACCAGTTCTTCAGATCCCACAACACATTGTCCCAGCCGCTCAAGCTCGCCCGCAGCTGGTGAGACAACCCCGATACCGCAGGCCGGTAGACCACCGGGATCACCGCGTGATCGCCGACAACAAGATCGTTCATCTTGATGAACAACGCCGCCCGCTTGACCGGATCGAGCTCGCCTTCGGCCGCTTGATAAGCCGCGTCGTACTCGGCATTGCGCCAGCGCACGATATTGCGGCCCTGCCACTTGTTGTCCTTCGATGCAATTTCGGAAGAGAGGAACTGACGCATGAACTTCCCGGGATCGGGCTCGCCCATCGTCGTCGTGTACATCTGCATATCGGCGTAGAATTTCGCATAGGTGTCCGGATTGGCGACATCGGAAGAGAAGTACACCGAAGCCGTCACCGATTTGAGCTCGACCTCTATGCCAGTCTTTTGGCATGCCTGCTTGACGATCGCTTGGGTCTTCTGACGCGGTGCGTTGATCGAAGTCTGAAAAACGAGCTTCAACTTCTTGCCATCCTTGGCGCGAATGCCATCCGAGCCGCGTTGCCAGCCGGCTTGGTCCAGCAGCTGGTTCGCTTTGTCGATGGCGAACTCCCAATGCGTATTCTTGGAAACAAAGCGCTGCGGGTTATTAACGATGTTGCCGGTCGCCACTCCGGTCCGGCCATAAATATGAGCCTGCACCGAGGCGCGGTCGACCAAGAGGCTGAGTGCTTGGCGAACCGCGGGATCCTTGAACAGCGGATGCTTGGTTTTGATGCTCGAGCGCTCGCCGTCGACCTCGGTCCAAGGATCGGTGCAGTTGAGCTGGATCTTCTCGACGTTGCCGCCCGGTACGATCTCGACCCGGCCCCTCGCACTGCCGCCGGCTTCCAGCCTTGTCAGGATCTCGTCCTCTACCTGCAGATTCCACGCGTAGTCGTATTCTCCGGTTTGAATGACAGCGCGCGCTGCGGATACCGCGTCGCCGCCCCCCTTCATCTCGACGGTGTCGAAATAGGGCCGATTGGGCAGATGATAATCGGGGTTACGCTCCCCCTTGACCAAGTCGCCCGGTTTGAAATCGACGAACCGGTAGGGGCCGGTGCCAACCGGCTTCAGATTCGCCGCGGCTTCACGCGAATTCGCACCCTTGAAGGCCCCGAACAGATGTTTCGGGACAATCATACCGCGCTGGCCGACAAAAGCCGTGGCCCAGAACGGGGTTGGCCGTGCAAAGCGAACCCGCACAGTCAAGGGATCGACTTTTTCGACCTTGATGTCCTGGTAGTCGCCAATCGTCGTCGCCGCCGTCGCCGGGTCGGCAGCATATTCCCAATTGAACACGACATCGTCGGCGGTAAACGGCTTCCCGTCGTGCCAATGGACATCCTTTTTTAGCTTCCATGTCACCGACAGGCCGTCGGGGGCCACCCCGCCGTTCTCGATATCCGGAATCTCCGCTGCGAGCGCCGGCGCCAAATTGCCGTCGGGATCCCAGCCCGCGAGCGGCTCGTAGAAAATGCGCGAGCCCTCCTGGTCCTTTGTGCCGACCGCAAAGTGCGGGTTGAGCAAAGTCGGAGCCTGCCAGAACAGCATCTTTAGAGGTCCGCCGCCACCGGCCTTGGTCGGCTTGTATTGAAACTGAGCGGAGGTTTGCGCCACACCGCCATGAGACAACACCAGGCTGGCAAACGGCGCTGAAAGGCCGAAACCGATCATCCGGTGCACAAACGCCCGACGGGATACGCGGCCGGTTTTCACCTCGGCGATGAGTTCCCTCAACTCCCGCTCGTTCATCAAAAACCTCCCGGGCCTATGATGGATTAGCGTATGTCGCAACGCGGCCGGCCCTGCTCAGGCGCGCGCTGATCTGGATGATGATCTATATATCGCAATATCACAGAGTCGCGGGAGCCATAGCGCGTTTTTGCGTCGGGTTTGCAAGCCGCCGCTCACCCGGATCGATCGGGCTTGTCTTCTCTTTTGTGTGACACCCAGTGATGAGCGCATCGCCTTACGTCCTAGCCATCGACCAGGGCACGACCAGCACGAGAGCGATCCTCTTTGACGCAATGGGTCGCGCCCGCAAGATCGCGCAAATCGAACTCAGACAGTTCTATCCGCACCCCGGCTGGGTCGAGCACGATCCCGAGGAAATATGGAGCGGCGTTGTTTCGACCTGCCGCGCGGCGGCAGCTGCCGCCGATGGTCCCATCGCTGCGATCGGCGTCACCAATCAGCGCGAAACGACCCTGTTGTGGGAACGCGCGACCGGTCGCCCAATTCACCATGCGATCGTCTGGCAGGATCGGCGCACGGCCGAGCTGTGTGAGCGTTGGCGAGCGGCGGGTCTTGCCGACATCGTCGCGCAACACACCGGGCTCATCATCGACCCCTATTTCTCGGCGTCGAAGATCCGCTGGCTGCTAGACAATCTGCCCGGGATGCGCGAGCGCGCCCAGGCGGGCGAGATCGCGTTTGGCACGATCGACAGCTTTCTGCTGTGGCGTCTATCGGGCGGGCGCCGCCATGCGACGGATGTCACGAACGCCTCGCGCACGATGCTGTTCGACATTCATCGCCTGACCTGGGACAGCGACCTTTGCAAGGCTTTCGAGATCCCGCCGGCAGTATTGCCCGAAGTGCTGGACACCGATGGAGATTACGGTGCCGTCACACAGGAGTTTCTCGGCGCCGCGATCCCGATAGCAGGGATCGCCGGCGACCAGCAGGCCGCCCTGATCGGTCAAGCCTGTTTTCGTCCGGGCATGGTGAAATCGACTTATGGCACCGGCGCCTTCGCATTGCTCAATATTGGCGGCACGCCGGCGGTTTCGCGCCATCGCCTACTGACGACGATCGCCTATCGGATTGACGGAACAACCGCATACGCCTTTGAGGGCAGCATCTTTGTCGCCGGCGGGGCCGTCGAGTGGCTGCGCGACCAGCTCGGTGCGATCACGGCCGCCGCCGAGTCGGAACAGCTCGCCAAACGCGCAGACCCGCAGCAGCGAGTCTACCTGGTCCCTGGCTTCGCGGGGCTCGGGGCGCCGTATTGGGCGCCGCAGGCACGCGGGGCGTTGATCGGGTTGACAGCAGAGTGCGGTTTGCCGGAGATCGCGCGCGCGACGCTCGAGGCGGTGGGATATCAGACACGCGATCTGGTCGAAGCGATGGCTGCCGATGCCGGCGTCGCCGTGTCGAGGCTGCGGGTCGATGGCGGCATGGCTGCGAGCGATTGGGCGATGCAGTTCATCGCGGACGTTGTGCCCACTATCGTCGAGCGCCCGGCCTCGATCGAGACGACCGCGTGGGGCGCCGCCTATGCCGCCGGCCTTGCCCGAGGCCTCTACCCCGGCCTTGAGGTGATGTTTGCCGAGTGGCGGCCCGAGCGCCGCTTTTTGCCAAAAATGTCTGAGATCGAGCGCGAGGAGCGTTACCAGGGATGGCGGCGCGCGGTCGCCAGCGTGCTCGCGGCAGCAGCTCCCGACTCGGCGGGCACAGCTTCGTGAACCTTCTCTTCCCGCTGCCCGACGCGCGTGCCGCCGAGCGGACCGATGAGCTGTTAGCTCGGCCCGGTTTGCGTATCGAACGGATCGTCTCGTTGGGACAGGCAAGCCCACCGGGCTTCTGGTACGATCAAGCCGAAAGCGAATGGGTGCTGGTGCTCGCCGGAGCCGCGCGATTGCGCTTTGCGGACGAGACTGAGACCAGGCTCCTCAAAGCGGGGGACTGTCTCGACATCGCTCCGCACCGGCAGCACCGCGTCGAATGGACCGATCCGGCGACACCGACGGTGTGGCTGGCTATATTTTATAGCTAAATGCCGCCCCCAACTTCGCGCGGGGCCGTTCCCCTCCTCGCCCTTTAAGGCAGAGGAGGGGTCCGTCTTTCGAGAAGGTTATGACGGCATCGGGCCCATGAAGTCGCGTTTGCCGATCTCGACGCCGACGCTGCGGAGGATGTTGTACGCTGTCGTCGTGTGGAAATAGAAGTTCGGCATCGCGAAGTGATAAAGGTAATTCTGGGCGCGGAAATTGCGCTGCTGGCCGCCGGCGGTGATCGTCACCTGCGCGTCCTCGCGGCCGTCGAGCTGGTCGGCCTTCAATCCCTTCAGAAAATCGATCGTCTTGTCGATCCGCGACTTCATTTCGGCAAAACTGTTGTCGATCGCCGGAAGGCTTGGCACCTCGACACCCGCAGCGCGTCCGGCACCAAAGGCGTGTTCGCTCGCCTGCCGCACTTGGCGGGCGAAGGTGAACATATCGGGATAAAGCCGCCAATTGAGCAATGTGTTCTCTTCCCACTTATGCGCATTGGCGTGCGCCTCGGCCTTTTCGATGACCCCCTTGAGGCCGCCGAGCAGTTGCAAGAACACCGGCACCGATGCGTGGTACATGGAGACAGCCATGGCACGGTCCTCCTCATCGTTGATGACGTTAACGCACGCCGATCTTAGCGAGGCCGAAAACCGGCGTGAAGCCCGTTGCGGCGGTTGACAGGTCACAGCCGGCCCGATACCACAGAACTCGACAGAAGAAAAATACGAGCAGCACGGCCTCAGCGGGAGGAACGGAGCGAGTGTTTTGCCACCACTCCTAGAAGTCAGGGACCTTCATACCGAGTTTCGTACCGGCGCCGGGGTTGTGCCGGCGGTCGACGGCATATCCTATACGGTAGAGCGCGGCGAGACCGTCGCCATCGTCGGTGAGAGCGGGTCAGGCAAGACCGCAGGGGCGCTGTCGATCCTGCGCCTGATCCCGGATCCGCCGGGGCGGATCACTGAGGGCCACATCATCTTCAACGATCGCGACCTGCTGCGGCTGTCCGAAGAGGAGATCCGCGAGGTCCGCGGCGGCGAAATCGGCATGATCTTTCAGGAGCCGATGACGTCGCTCAATCCGGTCCTGACGATCGGCCGCCAGATCACGGAGACGATCGAGCAGCATCGTGGAGCCGACAGGGCCGCCGCCCAAAATCGTGCAGTCGAACTGCTAGGTCTCGTCGGCATCGCCGATCCGGCGCGTCGATTGAGACAGTATCCGCACCAGCTCTCGGGCGGAATGCGGCAGCGCGTCATGATCGCCATCGCCTTGGCCTGCGACCCGAAGCTGATCATTGCCGATGAGCCGACGACGGCCCTCGACGTGACGATCCAGGCTCAGATCCTCGAATTGATGAAGCAGCTGACGCGCCGACTCGACGTGGCGCTGATCATCATAACGCACAATCTCGGGGTCGTCGCGCGTTACGCTCATCGCGTCAACGTCATGTATGCCGGCAGGATTGTCGAGAGCGGCTCCGCTGCAGACATCTACCATGACCCCCGGCATCCCTACACGATGGCGCTCTTGCGCTCGGTGCCGCGACTCGATCGCCCCCGCCAGGCGCGTCTCGACCCGGTCGAGGGCCAGCCCCCCGACCTGACCCAGCTCGATGCCGGCTGCTCGTTCCGCCCCCGCTGCCGGTTCGCGATCGGTGTCTGCGCCAGAAGGCGGCCCACGCTCGAAACGGCGGGCGAGGGAGGTCATCTCGCCGCTTGCTTCCGCAGCGCGGAGATCCCAGCCGCCGCGGAGGCGGCGGCATGAGCGCGATCGAGGCTGCAACGACCGTCAAGCCGCTGCTCGAGGTCAAGGGGCTGCGGATGTATTTCCCGATCACCGAGGGGGTCCTGGTCGGCCGCAAGGTCGGCGAGGTCAAGGCGGTCGACGGTATCGATTTCACGATCCGGCGCGGCGAGACCATGGGGCTCGTCGGCGAGAGCGGCTGCGGCAAGACCACGACGGGCCGTTGCATCCTGCGGCTCGAACAGCCGACGGCCGGCGAAATCCTTTACGACGGCATCGACATCGCCAAACTTAACCGCAAGGAACTCGTGGCGCTGCGTCGGCGCATCCAGGTCATCTTCCAGGATCCGTACAGCTCGCTCAACCCGCGCATGAAGGTCGGCGCCATCCTGGATGAGCCGATGAGGGTGCATGGCGTTGGCGGCGGTGCCCGGCAACGGGCGGCACGCGTCCAAGAACTACTGTCGGTCTGCGGCCTCAACCCTGCCTTTGCCGACCGCTATCCGCACGAAATGTCGGGAGGGCAGCGTCAACGGGTCGGGATCGCCCGCGCGCTGGCGCTCGACCCGGAGTTCATTGTCTGCGACGAGGCGGTATCCGCCCTCGACGTCTCGATCCAGGCTCAGGTGGTCAATCTGCTCGAGGATCTGCGCGCGCGCTTTGGACTGACTTACCTGTTTATTGCGCATGATCTTTCCGTCGTCCGGCATATCTGCCAGCGGGTTGCCGTGATGTATCTGGGCCGCATCGTCGAGCTGGCCGAGTGCGACGAGCTGTTCGACCACCCGCTCCACGCGTATACGCAGGCGCTGCTGTCCGCGGTACCGGTCCCCGATCCGACGGTCGAAGCGACAAGGGCGTTCCAACCGGTACAGGGCGAGGTACCGAGCCCGATCAATCCTCCCTCGGGTTGTGTGTTCCACCCGCGCTGTCCGATTGCGGTCGCCGAGTGCCAACGGTTGCGCCCGGAATTGCGCGAGTTGCGGCCAGGGCATTGGGTGGCGTGCAGCCAAGTCGACCAGCCGTCGCACCAGGAGAGACCCGTAGAATACTTTGCCGCCCTCGCAAATAGCGGGACAATGGCGAGCCACGGGTGACGCAATAAGGAGAAAACGGATGGGATTTAATTGGCGGTATTGGGCAATCGGGTTAGGCGCCGGCCTCGCGGCAGCCGCACCGGCGACTGCGCAAGATGAGAACGCTAAGTATGGCGGCACTCTGACCTACATGATCCCGGCGGAATCGCCGCCGAGCTTCGACGCTCACCGCGAGGAAACCTATGCGACGATCCATACGGCGGCGCCGTTCTACAGCGTATTGATCCGGATCAACCCCTACAATCCATCATCCACGACCGATTTCGTCTGCGATCTGTGTACGGTCATGCCGAAACCCACCGACGACGGCAAGACCTACACCTTCAAGATCCGCGACGGCGTCAAGTTTCACAACGGCGACCCGCTGACCGCTGCCGATGTGGCGGCCAGCTGGAACGCAATCATCTTCCCGCCGCAAGGCGTGTTGAGCCCGCGTTCCAGCAATTACATGATGGTTAAAGATGTCGAAGCGCCGGATCCGACAACCGTCGTCTTTCATTTGAAGTTCGCGACAAGCGCCTTTCTGCCGGCGCTCGCCGACCCTTATAACTGGATCTATCAGAAGAAGGTCCTCGACAAGGACCCCCACTGGTACGAGAAGAACATCATGGGCTCCGGCCCGTTCAAATTCGCCGGATACGAGGTCGGCCAGTCGATCAAGGGGGTGCGCAACCCCGATTACTACCACAAGGGTCTGCCCTACCTCGACGGTTTTCTCGGGATTTACGCACCGAAACAAGCGGTGCAGCTCGATGCGATCCGGGCCGACCGGGCGGCAACCGAGTTCCGCGGGTATCCGCCCTCGGCGATGAATCAGCTGAAACAGGAGCTGGGTGACAAGATCACCGTACAGGACAGCGACTGGAATTGCAGCAGCATGGTGATGTTCAATCACAAGAAGAAGCCGTTTGACGATGTGCGGGTGCGTCGGGCTTTGACGCTCGCGATCGACCGCTGGGGCTCTGCGCCTGGACTGTCCAAGATCGCCAATGTGCGCACGGTTGGCAGCATTGTCTTTCCCGGTTCGCCGCTGGCGCCGACCAAGGCCGAGCTCGAGACGATCGCCGGGTTCTCCCCCGATATCGAGAAGTCGCGGGCCGAGGCGAAACAGCTCTTAAAAGAGGCCGGCGCGGAAGGGCTCAGCTTCGAGATGCTGAACCGCAATGTCGACCAGCCCTACAAATATGTCGGCACCTGGCTCGTCGACCAGTGGAGCAAGATCGGGGTCCACGTTACTCAGCATGTGGTGCCGACCGGGCCGTGGTTTTCGGCGATGCGCAGCGGTGATTACAGCGTTGTGTCGTTTGCCAACTGCCACAGCGTGGTGAACCCGGTAATCGATGTGCAGCCTTATCTGCCGTCTTCGATCTACTCGGCGCAATACGGCTATTTCGAGGACCAGCCGGAGGCCGATCTTTACGACAAGCTGCTGCACGAGACCGACCCCACCAAGCAGCACGCCCTGATGTTCCAGTTCGCCAAAGAGGTGATGGATACCGAGGCGCACACGGCGTTTTTATTGTGGTGGTATCGGATGGTGCCGTTGCGGTCTTATGTCAATGGCTGGAAGATCAGCCCGAGCCACTACATCAACCAGGACCTATCGACGATCTGGCTTGCGCCGCCGCACTGCGGGGAATGCACCTCAGAACCGAAACCGGCGGGATGATCGGTCGAGGGCACAGCCCCCGCCAATGCAAATAAAACGGGGCCAGGAACGGGAGGATGCAATGAGAGCTCTGTCATGGTGGTGGGGAGTGGGCGTCGTCATTGCAGCGACCATGCCGGCAGCGGCGCAGGACGAGGAAGCGAAATACGGCGGCACGCTGACCTACATGATTCCGGCGGAATCGCCGCCGAGCTTCGATGCGCATCATGAGCAGACATATGCGACGATTCACACGGCGGCGCCATTCTACAGCGTGCTGATCCGGATCAACCCCTATAACCCGTCCTCGACCACCGACTTCGTCTGTGACCTGTGCACCGACATGCCGAAGCCGACCGACGACGGCAAGACCTATACCTTCAAGATTCGCCAAGGTGTCAGGTTCCACGATGGCTCGACCCTCACCGCCGATGATGTGGCGGCGAGTTGGAACGAGATCATCTTCCCGCCGCAGGGCTATTTGAGCCCGCGCTCCAGCAATTACATGATGGTCAAAGACGTCGAGGCGCCCGACGCCAACACCGTCGTCTTTCATCTTAAGTTTGCGACGACGGCATTTCTGCCGGCGCTTGCCGACCCCTACAACTGGATCTACGAGAAGAAGATCCTCGACAAGGATCCCAAGTGGTACGAGAAAAATATTATGGGATCGGGGCCGTTCAAATTCGCCGGTTATGAGGTTGGTCAGCACATCCAGGGAGTACGCAATCCCGATTATTATCATAAGGGGCTGCCGTATCTCGACGGCTTTACCGGAATCTACGCGCCGAAGCAGGCCGTGCAGATCGATGCGATCCGCGCCGACCGGGCGGCGACCGAGTTCCGTGGTTATCCGCCCTCGGCGATGAACCAGCTGAAGCAGGAACTCGACGATAAGGTCAAGGTTCTGCAGAGCGACTGGAACTGCGGCAGCACGGTGATCTTCAATCATCAGAAAAAGCCGTTCGACGATGCGCGGGTGCGCCGCGCCTTGACGTTGGCGCTCGACCGCTGGGGCGATGCGCCGGCACTGTCGAAGATCGCCAATGTGCACACGGTCGGCAGCATCGTGTTCCCGGGGTCGCCGCTGGCGCCGACCAAGGACGAACTCCGAGAGATCGCCGGCTTCTGGCCCGACATCGACAAATCGCGAGAAGAGGCAAGGAAGCTGCTGAAGGAGGCCGGCCAGGAGAATCTCAGCTTTGAGATGCTGAACCGCAACGTCGACCAGCCCTACAAATATGTCGGCACCTGGCTCGTCGACCAGTGGAGCAAGATCGGCGTGCACGTTACCCAGCACGTGGTGCCGACCGGGCCATGGTTTGCGGCCCAGCGCAGCGGCGATTTCAATGTCAATGTGGGCGCCAACTGCCACAGCGTGGTGAACCCGGTCATCGACGTGCAGCCCTACCTGCCGAGTTCGGTCTACAAGGCGCAGTACGGCTATTTCGAAGATCCGCAAGAGGTCGACCTCTACGACAAGGTGCTGCACGAGACCGATCCCGCCAAGCAGCACGCCGAGATGTACCAGTTCGTCAAATACGTAATGGATACAAAGGTGCACACGGCGTATGTGCTATGGTGGTATCGGCAGGTGCCCCTGCGCTCATATGTGCACGGGTGGAAGATCAGTCCGAGCCATTACGTCAACCAGGATTTGTCGACGATTTGGCTCGATCCGCCGCACTGCGGGGAGTGCGCCGTACAACCGAAGCAGGGTGGATAAAACGACGCAAAATTGCTAAAAGACGAAGAAACAAATGCTCGAGAACAGGAGGAGGCGATGATGAGACAGAAGTTACTGAAGTTACCGTTGTGTGGAGTCGGTTTGGTCCTCGCACTTGCGGCAGCGATACCCGCAGCGGCGCAAGATGAAGGTGCTAAGTACGGCGGCACCCTGACCTATATGATCCCGGCCGACTCGCCGCCGAGCTTCGACGCGCAGCGCGAGGAGACCTATGCGACGATCCACTCGGCGGCGCCCTTCTACAGCGTGCTGATCCGGATCAACCCGTACAATCCAGGATCCGCTACCGATATCGTGTGCGATCTGTGCACCGAGATGCCGAAGCCCACCGACGGCGGCAAAACCTACACCTTCAAGATCCGCGACGACGTCAGGTTCCACAACGGCGACAAGCTGACGGCCGAGGACGTCGTGGCCAGCCTCAACAAGATCGCTTTTCCGCCGGAAGGCACGTTGAGCCCGCGTTCGACCGATTTCATGATGGTCAAGGACATCACGGCGCCGGACGAACACACGGTCGTCATTCACCTGAAGTTTGCCACCAGCGCGTTCCTGCCGGCGCTCGCAGACCCCTACAATTGGATTTACCAGAAGAAAGTCCTCGACAAGGACATCCACTGGTACGAGCACAACATCCTCGGCTCCGGCCCGTTCAAGTTCGCCGGGTACGAAGTCGGCCAGTCGATCAAAGGAGTGCGCAACCCGGATTACTACCACAAGGGGCTGCCGTATCTCGACG